>SAAR01000852.1 GCA_009916335.1 Erysipelotrichia bacterium
TCATCGGAAAAGTTATTGATAGTTTTAAACCAATAGAAATAAAATAAAAAAAATGAGGCTATGAAATAGCCTCTTTCTTTATTTATCTTATATATATTTATCTTTTGTTCTTTTGCGTACAAAAAAAATCAAGTATAATGCACCTTGATAAGATTATACACGTAAAAAAAACTGTGCATACACGTAAAAAAAACTGTGCATACACGTAAAAAAAACTGTGCATACACGTAAAAATATTTGAAAAAATTACGTGTATGTAGTATGATAAAAACATAGAGAATTTTTTTGATAATGATCTTTCTCTATGTCCAATCTAAAACACGCTAAGGAGCGTATTCATATGTCCAGTATAACAGAAAAAGCAAAAAAGCAAAAACAGGTCTTGACCTTGAATAAACTGTCAAAAAGAAAAGTAGTCGAGCATAACGACTTGATAACGTCCATTGCGAAAATGGATAAAACCCCTTTAAAAATGTTTGAGTTAGCCATCTCTTGTATTGATACAGAGAACCCACCGAAAGATAATACGGTTTATCTTTCTAAAAGAGAACTTTTCGCTTTCTTTAAGGTGTCGGATAACGATAAACACAGTCGTTTTAAGCAATCCATAAGATCTATGCAAAAAGAAGCTTATTTTGAAATCAAAGAAAATAAAGGCAAAGGCTTTGATTTTGAAAGCATTATACCTATTCCATATGTTAAATGGAATGATTACAATGATGAAGTCACTATCCGTTTTGACCAAGCAATCATGCCTTATCTAATCAATCTAAAGAAGAATTTCACTCAACATGCTTTGTCAGATATTTCTGAACTGAATAGCAAATACAGCATTATTCTTTATCGTTGGTTATCCATGAATTACAACCAATATGAGCATTATGCAAACAAAGGGGGTAGACGACAAAATCAATTAAGTGAATACTGCAACCCAGAAATAAAAGTAGCTGAATTAAGGACAATGACAGACACGATAAAAGAATATAAAGAAACGTATCATTTTTTTAGATACGTTGTTGAAAATTCTTTAAAAGAAATCAGTAAACATACGCATTTTAACGTTACTTATGAAAAACTCAAAGTAGGACGTTCAATCGACCGTATACAGTTTCATATTTCTAAAAAAGAGCAACCACAAGAATTAAATGGCGAGTATAAAGCAAGAGAACAAGACCCTGCTTATTTACAAGATAAGATAAATAAGGAAGTGAATCAACAGGCTTTATTTGCTGAAGCAATGCAAAGTCTCTATACCACTAGTCTTTTAGAAAGTAGTTTATTATCTCCATTTGATATGCAAGATATTACTTTAATGGCTAAT
>SAAR01000853.1 GCA_009916335.1 Erysipelotrichia bacterium
TGAGTGCAGCTAACGCACCTGCAGCTTGAAAGACGACGAGTATCAACTTCTCCCTTCCGAGGATCTGACCCGAACGGTCGGATAAGATATGTTAAACAGCCATTTTGAATCCACTTTATAGGGGCAAAATTTCAGTGTTGGTGCGGGTTTGATGGTGGTTATGAGTATTGGACCATATGACAAAAAAAAGAACGGATCAAGGTGATAGTTTTTGTTTAGCTTCGGTAAATTAGTTTAATACTAATCAACTTTTCGTGACTAACATATCTCTCATGCAGTTACACAAAAGATATATATATCAATGAGTAACATAAATTTAACTGCTTAAAGTACTCCCTCAACCACTGTGAGTCAATTCGTATTTTAGTAGTCGTAATATTAGACAAGATATTTATCATTCTTGCATAAGTCATTGAATTGCTGCATGATATACCTATGTGGCGATTTCTATTGAACAACAATATGTCATAGCGAATGCGATTGAATATGAATAATCACAGTTATATAAAGATTACAATTTCAGCAATAATATCAATATACTTTATATTCTCCTTAGTAATTTTAATAAACAATGGCTTACCTAAAGTTCTTTCGGACTATGGGTCACTCGGAGATAGTTTTGGAATATTAAACTCATTATTCTCAGGATTGGGTTTTAGTGGGCTTGTCTATACACTCCTTTTACAACAAAAACAGATTAAAACACAAGAAAAGGAAACTAATGAGCAGGAAAAAAGACATAATATTAATATCTACGAGACAAACTTATATAAATTAATAGATTTATACAAAACAGTTTTATCCGAAGTTTTCATTGATAGTAGCGATGGTTCATACTCTGGAAGAGATGCTTTGCAGTATGCAGTAAAATTAATAATGGATGGCATACGAACTCAAAGCACCAACATATATCCGTCAGAGATAAGAATAAAAATATCAAATGGAAGCATAAATAGAGAAGATCAAAAAATTTTAGATTATATTCATCACGAACATTTCAAAATTATTCGAGCTAAATTCATAACACAAGGCAGATTGATTCAAACAACTCGACTTCTTTTTAAACAATTAGAAGAAAATTGCCCTGAAGGCTATGATATTACTAACGCCCGTGATTTAGTAATGTCGCAAATGACGTATGTAGAATGCCAATACTTTTTCTTATATACTTTAACAAATAAGAACCATGAGTCATTCATTAATTCATTAGCAAAATCAATTTTATTGGATAAAAATAGAAAAGTTAGGATAATTGAAATTCATAGACATATGTTCGAAGGGGTTTGGAAAATAAATTTATCAGATGGTTATGTTAGACA
>SAAR01000180.1 GCA_009916335.1 Erysipelotrichia bacterium
TTCTACTATTTTATCCATATTTTTTCTCCTATTCTAAATCAAAAATTGTATTCACATCTTTTTCTTGTTGTGTTATCCCGTTCAGTCTGTCGATGGACACGTTATAATAATCTTCTACAATTTCAAAACCAATATATTGGCGCTTTAAGCTGTCGCTTGCCACACACGTAGTTCCACTCCCAGAAAAAGGATCTAATACAAGGTCGTCTTCTTGAGATGAGTTTTTTATAAAATTCTCAATAAGTTTAAGTGGTTTGATAGTGGGATGGTGATATTTTGCTTTATCTGCTTTATTTAAGGATGACTGATATAACTTTGAGGATGTCTCGTATGTGTTATACATAGGAACACCAGCGTCTCGTGCAAAGATAATATATTCCAAATCGCTGAGATACTTGTTTTTTATACGTGGGATTGGATTGGTTTTATGCCACACCAAAACATCCACGTTTTTATCTTTATAGTGCTCAAGATATTGTAATAACTGATTCTTATTACAGAATATATAAATGTTTGTCTTTTTCATTACCCTATCAAATTGCACAAGCATTTCTTTAGTGATACCACTTGATAATTTATCAACCTCATCTTGAAATGGCCTATTCTTATTGCCGAATGCCCCACCTCCACCCTCAACCATGAGGTATGGAGGATCAGTTATAATTAAATCTATACTTTTATCAGGTATCTCTTTAATAAGTTCATAGGCATCCCCTAAATAAATCATATTACTCTTCATCAAATATACTCATCTGCCCTTCTGGGATATCATCTTCATCCCATGTCGTCCAATATGCTTCTTCATCATCAAACATTTCCAAATACTCTGTCCATGCGTGGTGTTTTGTTAAGCACTCTTCTGAACAATAATACTCCAACCCATCGTTGATTACAAAACCTTCTTGCATTTCTTTTCCACAATGACTACATAATCTTGACATCTTTTGGTTCCTCCATTCTATAGTATTCTTGATACGTTTTTAGTAAGTATTCGTTAATTTCATCCGGATTTAATTTGGATAAATCTGGCGTGCTCAATGTCACTATACTTCGCTCGTTAATATCAAACATTTGGATTTCTTGTTTTTTAATGTCATACGCAAAAAAGCCAACTTCGTATAAATCCATGATACCATCCCAAAAATATCTCATAGAAATTCCTCCAACTTTTTGATTTGTTCATTTACAAACAGGAGATTTGCCGTGTTCCAATAGGCTCTCTCTTCCCAAGAATCAGTATCTTTGTATCTTATCAATTCCACCAACAGATTGATTTTCTCATTTTTCAATCTCAGCAGTTCATCCACATGCCGATAATGCTTAATATAATCTTTAAGAAACTTTGAGTCTTCTTTCCTTAATAAACCTTCCTCAAGCAATTTAGCCATAAACATTGCTTCATCGTGCGTGATTGTCATTTCATCACCTTCTTTATTTTTTTGATAAGATTGATATATTCGCTATCATCACCAAGCCCAAAAGTCATGCCACGATAAAAGTCACACACTTTAAATAATGCTACAAGGTCATCTAACGGATATTCTTTAACCTCAGCATCCCACTCATAGCCAATGACATACTCAGGGACTGGTCTGTTATTATATTCTGATCCATATTTTTCTTCGATTAAATCAACCACATCTTGCTCATCAGTGTATATCTTTCCGTCATATTCATAGATTGTTGTCATTTTAGACCTCCAATGAATTCTATGCACATTTTCATTTCCTCGACAGTAAATCCTACAGTAATTTGTCCTTCTTTCATTTCACAGGTCATTAGATGATCTCCATTATATGGATTGTATTCCCCTGTAATAGTTGCGTCTTTGCAATCCAACACAAAATCAAAACCATCTTTATGCTTTGAAAGATGTTTTACTTCCCACTCAATACCATTTGCTGTCATTTTAAGACTCCCTTTTTTATAATAATAATGTCACCATAGAAATAATACCCAAACGCCAAATATCCCAATAAATTAAAGGGCTTATTTTTATAAATTCCTTCTTCATCTACTATCACCATGAAGTTATCATCATCAATGTAGTGGACTTGTTGCAAATAGCCATCTATTTCTTTTACCAAGTAATTATAATCAACTTTAGTTTGCTCGTCGATATAATCAATAGTTTTATCAACCCTTAAAATAAACCCCTGTTCAACTTTTAAATCATTTTTCTTGATATACTTTTCTACCACGTTCGGCATGTTAATCCTCCTTTAAGTATGTTCTAAAGTTGTCTATTTCAGTTACTTTTGATACTAATGTGTCATATACATAGTCGTCAAAACTATGTTCTGCCATGAGATAATATACTTCAACATCATGTTTTTGACCTCGCCTGTATAAACGCGCGTTTGCCTGTTCATAACTTTCGCCACTCCATGTAAGGCCAAACCATATGATAGTATTTCCACCATCTTGCAAATTTAGTCCATACTTTTCTGAGACTGGCGATAGGATGAGATACTTTATTTCGCCTCTATTCCAAGCCTCTTGCGTTTCAATGCCTTTATATTCCACAGCACCTTCTAAATGTTTTAACAAGTTATCTTTGTCTTCTTTAAAGTTATAAAATATGATAGCATTTCCTTCAATGAACGAAAGTAGAGTTTCTAAAAGCCCATACTTGTATGTGTTAAATCTTGTGACATTGTGAAATTCATCATAGATAAACCCATTTGCTATTTGCAAAGATTTGTTAATCATAATCGCTTGATTTGCTGCAGTGATATTTTCATACCCGTTAGTTTCCACGTAAAATTCTTGTTTCATGGTTCGCATACGTTCTTTGTCCACTGGACAATAAATCTTGTGATGGTTCATACTGATCTCCAATGATAATTTTTTAGTAATGCTCTTTTTATGGATGGTTTCTAAAAGTTCATCATACACAGAAGCGTTCATCCGGTATTTATATTGTTCCCAAGGAACGGTGTAACAAAAGTCATTTCTAAATTGAGTTAAACTTCCTTTATACAAATCTAATAAATACATAATATAGTAAAGTTCATCCCCGTGTGTGACATAATTTTCTTTTTCTGGTCTTGTAATATTAGAGAAAGGTGTCCCACTCATTAGATAAAGTCGGTCTTTCACCAATAACTTTAAAGCCTTAAAACGATAGGTAGTTGTGTCTTTAAATTGTGAACATTCGTCCACTATAATTGCGTCGTATTGTGGTGTGTATTCATTCTTTATTCTAATCGTTTTTTTGCCTTTTTTTACACGTTTTCCGGCCAGCCATTCAACCATGCTCGAAGAGATGATATGAAAGGCATACTCACCCGTATTTTGCAGTATTTCAACGCGCTTACTTTCATCCCCTTGGATGACATTCAACACGTGACTTAGATAAGAAAAGTTTGCCCACTTTTTGATTTCGTTTTGCCATGTAGCTAAAGATACTTGTTTTGGTGTAATCACTAAGACTTTTTTAAACTCATGGAAGAAGTTATAGTCAACCAAAGCGAGGAGTAAGGAGGTTTTCCCTACTCCCATATCCAAGAAAATGCCATACTTGCTTTGGTCTTTGATGGTTTCTAAAAAGCCATATTCGTCAGTCCAATATGTCAATTTCTTGTTCATCAATTTCCATATTAAAATCTTGCTTGTAGTTTTCTTTAACGATTTCTTTGGCTTCTTCCATACTTTGTGCACTTACTGTTTCAATAAACTTTAAGGTCACTAAAACTGTATAATCACTTTTTTTCATTCTTAAACCTCCACAGATAATATATAGAGTGCTACACGAACTGGCGACATTTCTTCATACCCATCAAATCGTCTTTCTCTATCGTCGTCAACTACAAGGTTAGGATATTCTTCCAAATACTCTTCTTTGACATCTTTGAGAATAGGGTATAACTCAGATTCTTCTTCAAATGCCTTTTTATAGACCTCTAAAAAATGTTCGCCTTCATCATTAACTTCTTCGATCACTAAAATATGATATCTTTTCATGATTAGCACTCTGCTGTAAACTCGCATTCACCATTTTTGATGATGCATGCTTCAATTTTCTTTCCAAGTTCATAATCAGCATACTCTGATAAGTAATGTCTCACTTGTTCTTTTTCCCAACCTAAATCTTCTGCCATAATGTCATCAGTGTAACTATTATGTATTTTAAAATACTCTTCAATCTTTTCAAACTTGTCTTTATATAGACTTTCCATATCTTTTAATTCATCTTGCACTGCTTGTAAATCATCTTTTGTAAAGTAGTATTCCAAATATGATGGTTCATACCCTTTTACTCCAAAACGGTCTGCAGCATCAGAACTTTGAACACCAAACCAGAATTTACCATTGATGTCTCCAGTATAATATCTACCCATTATTTGTTTTCCTCCATTTCTATCCAATCTATAAAGTTGATTGGTTCTGGTGCATTGTCACCACTATTTTCTTTGTAAAACTTTTTTAAGTATTCGAGATATTCTCTTATTTTTTGTTCAGTTAACATAAATTGTATAGGTTTGTTCAACCATGCCTTCGCTTTCTTCGATTTGTCCAACAGTAATACTTTTAATACTTTGACTTTTAATGACTCTTCCCAACCAATGCTCAATATCTTTGACAGTTCTTGGTGTTTCATCTAATTTGATATTGCTTGATACTTTAATTACTATACCTTTATCGGTATAGCCATCTTTTCCATATGTAGCAAATTTTTGTATAATGCGTGCGTCTACATCCATTATTCCATCAAAATCTTTAATCTTCACTTTCTTCTTCCTCCATGTCAATAATTTTTATTCCGTCGTATGTCTGATCGTATTGCTCATTAGAAAACCAATTCTCAACTTTTTGTTTGGCTTGTTCTTCGTCGTCAGCTATAATTTCAAGCGTGACATCAGTAAATATTTGTGTATATACATAGAACTTTTTCATAGCATAACCTCCTTTCCATATTTTCTAACTTTAAATGTGAAATCATCCATATTGTAGATAAGTTTGCCTTCACGAATAGATATGACACGCTTATCACGACTTTCTTTAAACGTAATTCTTCTTTTTTCTAAAATGTTTTTTACCAATAAATCTGCAAACTCGTTTAGTTTTACTAAACTTTTATCATCTCGACAGTAATTCTTTAAGATATTTAGATCGCTGAAATACATACAATTCTAATCCTCCCTTTTTTCCATGCTTCCACGAGTTCATACTCGGAGTAATAATGATTATTCTTTTTATCTCTAAATGCGTGGTGTAAATGTAAGCACATGGCATAGGGGCTTTTAGCATTTGCTTTATAGCCCACCATGCGCTTGTATTTTTTATAATTTGATTCTACCACAAAAGTCATTTCTTTAGTTGTCTCTTAATGCCTTCCGTTGCTTTTTCAAGTCCATTGATGAGATTTTCAGTATCCACGCAGTATACATGTTTCATCTCACTGAAAGAATACATGACAGATGTTGAAGCGTCGAGTAAGATAAAGTGTGCTCTTCGTTTATATTCTTGAGGGAGTGTTGTGTTGAACGCGCCATCAGTAATGAATATAATTTCCTCATTAGGTTTCACTGGGATGCTTATAGGTCTTGTATCACCTTCCAATATCTTCGAGATATAACCAAAATTGAGTTCATCTCTTCCAAGTCGGTATGTATTTTCTCCAAATGCAAACATTCTAATATCAATATATTTGTTCATGGCATCATAGAAAGACTTTAAGTAATTGACAGCATGATATATCTTGTTATCTCTCGACATTGAACCACTGATGTCCAAATAGAATACCACTGCAGCGTTGCCACCACCTCTTAGATTTTCTTGTTTCTTATCAAATAGTTTTTCATTAGTTGTAAAATCTTTTCGCATATATCTTCCAAGGTTAAGTTCCTTAGCATTACCACTCACTCTTGGAGCATTCCCATGACCTTTAATGCCAGTGCGCCGTTGTGTGGTAAATGCAGAGATTGGCACTCTGTCATACTCATCATTATCTTTGCTTGCTTTTAGAATACCGATAGGTTCAAAATCTTTTTCCATATCAACAGCTTCATTTTGTAAGCCAGAAAGCACTTCTTCATAATCTTCCTCGCTCATTTCGCCATCTTCAATGTCTTTGCCAGCTTCTTGTTCTTGACCTTCTTCTTGTTCTTGTTCTTGACCTTCTTCTTGTTCTTCTTGTTCTTGACCTTCTTCTTGTTCTTCTTGTTCTTGACCTTCTTCTTTTGTTTCTTGTTCTTGTTCTTCTTGTTGTTCTTGTTCTTCTTGTTTCTTTTGATCTAAGGCGTCTTGAATTTTTTTCTCAGCTATCAATTTTCTAAGTAACATTGTTACTCTTCCAGCAATGTTTAACATTTCGTGGGTAGTTCTCTTTTTAAAATCAATGCTTGAATACTGTTTATCAAGTTCATAGATTTCTTTGATAATGGCTTGTTGCTCAGCAGTATTGAATAAGTCCACATACTTCTTTGGCTTCATGGTGCGCAAGAATGCAAGTGCTAAGACATATGGCGCTTGCGCTCTTTCAACATCTTCAACCTTTATCATTTTATCTTGAAAGATATATCTAAAGATATCAAACTTTACATACTCATTCCATTCCTTCAACATCTTTTCAATTCGGTTATCTTCAAGGATGTTTAGAATAGCATCATCAGGTTCACCACTATAAAGTGCATGCCCCATCTCATGCATGACCAGTGTATACATTAGAGGATAAAACATTTTTCCCACTTCGTGATACATTCTTTCTAAGTTCGGTATACTAATCACAATGTCATTAGTGCGCATATCACAATATGAAGTATATTCATTCCCCAAACGTATAGATATCTTTGAACCAGTCATTTGTGAATAGTAAGACTCAATAAACTTATACTTTTTTGCTTCTTTATTAAATAGTTGTGTAATGATAACTTTAGAATTTATATTGCTTTGCATATCATCACTTCCTTGATCAGTTGTTTGTATTCGCCAGTTTGTTGTATTCTCTTAAACTCTTGAATGT
>SAAR01000854.1 GCA_009916335.1 Erysipelotrichia bacterium
ATATTGTGGAAAGAACCAGAAGCTATTACTATGATTTTAGATGCCCATAATTGGCACCTTCTTCTTAAACAAAACAGAGAGATTGAAAAAAGTTCTTTAATCCAAGACTCTTGCCATTATGAAGCACCATATGATATTGCGATATTTGAAGAAAATTCTTATGATGCCTATTATGACGCGCTTTTAAAAAGACTCTTTCCTGCCAATGCTTTATATGTGAAAGCAATGCAAGTCAATGCTGCGATGTTGCTGAAACAAAATATTTTTACAGCTCACAAAGTTCTCATGTATATGAAAATACACAAAGGAGAAGAGTGGCTTTTGGAGCGAATTTATGAGCATAGTTTTTATGGCGAAGATTGTGAAGACGTGGCATATGCTTTTGATCGTTATATGCAGCAAAACTCTCGTTGGACTATCCCATCTTTGGCACTGGAAAATTTTAATCAATTGTCTTATTTTTTTTCTAAAGTATCAGATATTGAAGTAGAAGCAATGGATAAGTTTTTTACATGCCAGTTAGAATTTTCGAAACCAGAGGAGCACAAAAGAATATATAACAGCTATGGCATGATGCACCCATCATAATAAGACATTGAACTGTCAATTTTATTTTTTATCCGTCATTTCGCACCCCAGTTTTCCATTTTATTTTCAACTCGATAATAGCGCCAATAATTTGTCCCCAGGAAGTCTAGAATAAAGTGATTACGCTCTAAGAGGTTAGCGATTACCTGTTGTCTTAGCTGTTCTATTATCACAATTTGAATTTCAAAAAAGCATTCAAACACCCATCTGGTCGTTGGATTTTGAATGGGTTTGTCCAATTGATTAGGGAAGGTTTTATGCTGCTTTTTTTCTGCTTTTTGTGACTCACTACTTCAAACACTTTCATAGCTCAACCTCAATGAGATAATCAACTGGTCCATTAGAATAGTTTGATCCATCTTCCTCGCAATGCGTTTGAGCTATTTTTGTATCAAATTTGCGCTCAACACCTACTTTTGTATGTGACATAGGATATTTATAAGGAATATAGAGTGATGTATCAACTGTAATAGATATAATTTTACCTTTTTGTTCTATTTCTTGATAGGTTTTAAAGCAATCATCTTTAGGATTCATATTTAAAATATAATAGTTCAACGTGTTATAGTCGAATTTTACTGTAGCTTTAAAGTATTTTCCAATTTCAAGGATTTTATCATCATTCATAAATGCTTTAAATAAACCAAAATCAATAAATGCATTATCATTGGTTTTGGTATAAACAAACCCTACGATTTCCTAGATAGCATCTTTGATATGATGTAGTTG
>SAAR01000855.1 GCA_009916335.1 Erysipelotrichia bacterium
GTTGTCTTATCGAAAATAATGTTTTAAAAAAATTAAAGGTGAAGAGATGCATAAGAAGAAAATTGGATTTAGTTTGATTGAATTGATCCTAGTTATTACATTGATAGTTGTATTGGCGGGAGTAACTATTCCAAAGGTTACTGGATTTATTAGTATTGCCAATGAGAGGGCTTGTTTATTGAATCGTAGTAATCTTAATAGGACATACCATGCTTTTTTATTTTTGAACGATTACGATCATATAAATAGCTTATTTTATCACTTTTTAGTAGACAATTATGGGAATATATGTCCAAATAGTGGAGAAATCATTTATATGGAGGGAGATGTAATTTGTTCTATACATAGTGAAAATGTAATTCGCGACGAGATTAAACCACCTGAACACGAAGTTCCTTGGTTGTGATAAGAAATTCTATATTTATCGAACAGATACAAAACATTTAGAAATATTTGACCTTGATTGAACTATTTATACGATGCGAGTATCCTCATTGGACAAGCCACGATATGTAGTGGTTGAACAAAAGTGGTTATGCAATATATTGTGGTTATCTCTTTTTCAACATCACCTTTGGGGTAAGTATAAAAGGATAACCTGCTGTGAAGCGCAGTGTTTTTTAGGGATATAAAATCAAAATGATTGGATGGAAACCGCGACGTGAGTATCTTGAAAGGACCAAAAACACAATATGTTGTGGGTCAAAAATATTTGACTACCATATGTTGCATAAAACGCATCCTTTCACCATAATCAGGCGTGACGTGAGTATCATGTCAGAATTACTATATATTGTGGGTCAAAAATATCGGACCACAAGATATTGCATAGAATTCATCCTTTCAGCATATTCGGACTCAACGTGAGTATCTTGAAAGGACCAAAACCACAATATGTTGTGGGTCGAAAATATTTGACTACCATATGTTGCATAAAATACATCCTTTAACCATAATCGGGCTCGACGTGAGTATGGTGAAAGGATAAAGAGGCTGTAAGGTAGTAATATCAAGAGTTTCAGCATAACTACTAAATGTACTAATGTTACAGATGCATTACACGTAGTCTCATTCAATCAAGGTACACATTTATGCAATATATAGTGTGAAATCAAGTGCGAAACACTACATATAGAAAAGAAAATCAAGGTGTTCTATACACCTCAAACATACATTTACATAGAGCAGGAGGAACTATCATGGTTTACTTAAAAATCAAAAGATTAATAGATATCATACTTTCAACTTTAGGACTTATCATATTATCTCCTGTTTTTTTAGTACTCATAATAGCCATTAAATTAGACTCCCCTGGAC
>SAAR01000856.1 GCA_009916335.1 Erysipelotrichia bacterium
CATATACATTTACAAATGCTGAACGGGTAATGCTTGTGCTGATTGAACACTGGTCGGATAAATCAAAATTTGATATATACCGCTTCGCGCACTATGTGATTGATCTTGCGAGGAAATTCACGGAAGGTGAGATACTTCCGGTGGCTTTATTTACTGATAGATCGGAGAATTGGAATAAACAGCCGGTACCAGAAATCAGGGTACACTGTCTGGATGATGTGTATCTTCATTTTAAATACAGACTTATCCGGATGAAAGATCATGAAGCTGCGAAGTATATCGAAACTAAAAACAGGTTTATAGCTGTACTCAGAGCCGCTATGAAACATGAAATTCAGAACTATTTGGAATAGTCCACGAAGTTTCCATATAAGGCACAGCTTCATTATCAATTGGCGTTTTCATACACAGTAAAACAATCCATTCATCATCTATTTGCTCAATATCTGGTGAAATTTCTCTCCATGACCTAGTGCCATGATGACATTTCATCGCACCACCAGCAGTTTGTCCATAAACTTTTTCGATCATAAAATACTTTGCACACTCTTTTTTGAGTTTTTCAAGAGTATATACATGCAGATGATATGGATTTGGATCTTTACCAGTTTCATCAGACCAATCATTTGGAGCACTTATCATCAAACGACCAGACGGCTTGAGCACACGATACAGTTCTTTTAAATATTTATCAGGTTTTGGTAAATGCTCAATTGTCTCAAAACTAGTTATAAAATCAATAGAATTATCAGCAATTTGAGATATTGCTTGTGCATTTCCAACTTCAAAATTTACATTTTCATTAGAATAATACATATTGGCATATGTAATACTATCATCACATAAATCTATACCTTTTATATTTTTTGCTAAAGATGAGTGATAAAGGATATGGCTACCATAACCCAATCCACATGCCAAATCTAATACACTATCGCCAGCACGAACAAATTCAGATGCTTTAAAATACCTTATACAGTGCCCATCACTTCTTCTGCCATGTTTACGAAGCATGTCTGCATGCAATAATGATTCATTTTCTAATGTTTTAGAATTATCAATCTGTGCATCTAAATTAGATATTTTTTCCATCAATATATGTATATAAGTATCTTTATTTAAAGAATCATATGGATTTATTTTGTAGTAAAGAGGATGTTTACGGAATCCAATCTGAAACAATAAGTTTTCTAAGTGCTCTTTATTAAGACTATGTGACAAAACATTAATATATATATTTTTTTTAGTTATTAAAAATATCATTTTAAATAAAAAAGATATTTTTTCATCATCTAAATTATGCAAACATTCATCTA
>SAAR01000857.1 GCA_009916335.1 Erysipelotrichia bacterium
TAAAAAAGTACTCTTTTTTGTTTTTCTTGTTTTATCCATATGTTATACCTCTTTCAGACTTGTTGCAATTATCCTTTTTCTATAAACCATTAAGAAGATTACCGCAAGTAATTCCATTAGGACAGAAAATATGACCATATAGGCAATATTTAAACTATATAACCAACCTATTGCTACTGAGCCTAAAAACCACGCTGAGCCAAAAACTGTGTAAAATATACCATATGCTGTTGCTCTTTTTTCTTTTGATACCATCACTGAGATGACTGCTTTTAAGATCGATTCCTGTGCACCCATACCAATACCCCATAATATTACACCCATAATAATACCCCAAGTACCATCAATCAAGAAGAATACTGGTGCGATTAATACAGAAATAAATACTGAGATTATTAATGATAAGATTCCTTTTTTATCAAAATAATGACCAAAGATTAAAGCGGCTATTGCATCAACACCCATAGCAAGTGCATAGAGTAAGGGGATATAGATGACATCAATGGTTGAAGTTGTCCCCATATGATAGGCCAAAATCGGATAATCGATAAAACCAAGTGCGATAAGCATGATAGCAATCATATACAATATAAAAGCTTTGTTTCCCTTGAATCCTCTTGAAACGCCTTTAGATTCAAAATGATCTGGGTTTGGATACTTCATCTTAGCAACGAAAAGGATAACAAGTGTTAGAATTGCGAAAATTCCAAGTAATCCGAATGCTAATTGATAACCCTGTAATTCGCTACCTTTATTCAAATTCAAGACAAGGAATACAAAAAGCGGTCCTAGAAAAGCACCAAACTGATCCATCGCCTCTTGTAAAGCAAAAGATTTTCCTGCACCTAAATGAGGTGCCGTAAATGATGTTAGTGCACTTTTTGCAGGTGCTCTTATGCCTTTTCCTACGCGTTCTAGAAGGATTAAAATGAGTGCAACTTCCCAAATTGACGCATCAACAAACATCAATAATGGTATAACCAATAAGTTGAGTGCATATCCGACAAACATCATTAACCAATACTTTTTAGTTTTATCAGCAATGACGCCTGTAACAATACGTAATGATTGACCGATAAATTCACCCAAGCCAGATGTAATTGAAATGACCAAAACAGACGCCCCAAGTAGTCCAAGATAGGGTCCATAGATACTTCTTGCACCTTCGTGAGTAAAATCTGATAGTAGGCTTATTAACCCTAACAACAGCAGAAATAGAAATGCTTTTCTTTTGATATTTTGCTGATTCATATAAATTTAACCTCTTTTTCTTTTTTTGTACTTATTTCGCTAGATAGTTCTTTAACTTTCTGTT
>SAAR01000858.1 GCA_009916335.1 Erysipelotrichia bacterium
CTTCAAATTATTGCAGTGATAAGTGCTTTCACTCAAAAAGAGTTAGGTTTTATGTGCGAAAGTTGAGTAATGTGTTAATCAACATTGAAACACTTGAAGATATCAAGACAGTAGCACATGAAAAAGAATTTAACGCGTGGCGAGCCAAGTTGACGCCTACTGAATTTAATGCTATTGTTGATTATATGAATGATGTCATAGATGCTATTTTAGATAATGGTGGAAAAATCATTAATGTGACAGAGTTGGCATCACCTAGTTGGGATGATACTCCGTATGAAGTGATTTACACAAAAGCGTGTGATCATTATGAAGATTTGGCTGCGCTCTTTTTTGGATCTATCGCTTGGTATGTCATCATACATCGAACGGAGCGATGGGCTTGTGGGAAATACAACTTTGTAAAAAATCGTGATATACAAGGCATGACCTATTTTATAGTTAAATAAAGCGTAGCAAAAGATGCGGCTAAAGTTTAACTCTTTTGTATGATGTTAAACTTTAGTTTGGGGATTAGATCTTTTTTAATGATTTTTAAGGGATAAATTTAGAATCACACTGTCAATTAGAGAGAAAACATCCTCAGCATCAGTTGTAATATCCTTCATTAAATTATCTATTAGAAGAAGTTCTTTTTAAATAATTTCCCTTTTTGTTTTTTCATCCGGGAAACCTATATCAGTGAGTAATCCTCCATCTAAGAAACTTTTTAAACGATCATCTAGTCCATCAATCTGGTGCAATGGTACATCAGACGTCACTACTATCTGTTTATTCGCAAGATAAAGTTCATTTAATGTCTGATATAGAGCTTCTTGCATTTGAAATTTATGCGCTATGTACTGAATATCATCAATGAGTAAAACATCGCAAGTACTATATTTTTTTCTAAAAACATCCATTGTTTGATTTCTTAAATTGTTGGTAACATCATTCATAAATTGCTCTACTGTAGCATAAATGACGATTTTCCCTTCATTCTGAGCATCATGACCTATAGCATGAAGAAGATGCGTTTTCCCAAGTCCTGGTGCCCCATAAATAAAAATAGGGTTATACTTTTTTCCAAGTGCGTTTGAGACAGTTTGTGCAGCTGTGTAGGCATAACGATTTGAGTCTCCAACGACAAAATTATCAAACGTGTAGTAAGCATGAAACATCTTGTTGTGGTTTAGATCTTCCGAATGTAATGGTGTATCTCTTGGCATATAAGCTTCTTTCTAAAATTTATTGGTGTTATTTTATTCATAAAATTAGACAAATTTATGTCCTTAATATAATTTTAGAAACCCTTGGATAAGCATTAATGCTTAT
>SAAR01000181.1 GCA_009916335.1 Erysipelotrichia bacterium
TGACGTTTTGGAAATTTAACAAAGAAAAAGGAAGAATTTATTTCATTGTCAGTGATGATAATCAGTTGTTTAGAAAGATTATCCGGTCAATGTGTAAAAATAAAGAATTCACTGATTCGATTAGTATAAAAATTGAAAAACAGCTGATATTGTATCTGTTAAATAAAACCCTTATCAATTTGATGAGCAGTGTGAGTTCTGCCTTGCTTATCTTTTTTGTTGGTGTTGATTTCCCCATATTGAGCGGAATGTTGATCTTTATCTTTGGCTTTATATGAAATTGGTGCCCAAATTTTAAGAGCTTTTGACCCTTTTAAAACTGACCGTTCAAATTCTTTTTTCCATTTATTAAAACTAGCAATGAGTGTAGCATTCTTATTTTGTGCTAAAATTAATTGAATGTTTTTATATGAGTACCTGTGAAATTTACTCATGGCATCTAAAAATAATTTATATTGACTGCTATCTAAATATTGATTGATACCATTTTTTAAGTGTTCAGATAGTGCTTTAGTGTCTTTTGAATTAATAGCATCAACAATATTTTGATTAGAAGATGCTGTTGGCTCAAGTGTCACTTTGTTTATATTTTTATCCATAATATCCTCGTTTACTTTTTCAAATTGATTATTTGTTAAGAAAGTTTTCAGCTCCCTGCCATTGTCCTGGATTAAATCATCATTAACTGATAGCATGTTTATTTTTCCGTACTTTTCACGGAATACACCCAATATTGTTTTGTCCTCAATGTCATTTTGAAGGCTTGTTTTTAGATTTCCTTTAATGCGCATTATTGATGCAGAGAAACCAACACCGTCAACATCTCGAAAAGCAAGTAGTAAATCTTCATCTTCAGTTTTGATAGCTTTTGACAAATCAATTTTGCTAAATTTATCAATGTTAGAGAGATCATCAAAAACAAAAGACTTCGACTCAACAATATCAGGCAAGAGAGGTAGAACCATAGTCTTATCTTTGATAGCATTGGAAACCATAAGATTATCGTACTCGCCCTTTCCTTCAGCTAGATCAATAAGTGTTTGTGCAGGGATATTTTCTTCTCCGTTTACAATGGGAGCAATACCAATCAAATGACTGAAGTTATCGTGACGAAATTCTGTTCTCATGACTTTAATATCATGGCCGTCTTTATAAAGATAATTTACATTCGTTCCTGCTAGATTATCTAAATACCACTTTGCTGTCTGTTGGATAGACAGCGCAAAGCGATTTAGTCTATTTACTTCAGACTTTGTGATTGAGTGATAACCCTGCTTATATATTGACTTTTGACTATCTGCTATGCTAAAATGTAATTGAACGTTAGCAGGAAAATCAGGAGGAGCAGTTTGTTCCTCAGGCTGTGATGCTGTCCTTGAAGGTTCGCCTTCTAAATAATCGGAATTGCGAGAATGCTCGCCCCTAACGTTAGGCTCTTGACCTTGGTCAAGGGCTTTTTTGTGCTCTAAATCATTACCGTTTTTGAGAAACTTCAATTCATCATTCCAATCATTTTTAGTTTGGCCATCATGAAGTGGTGGTAAATCAACCACGATAGGGATATTCTGCTTTTGGCACTCCTTAATCATTTTTAGGCCAGCTTTATCATTATCGACTGCTATAGTGATTAAATCGGGTCTTTGCTGAAAGACATCTGTATTTTCTAAAAACAACTTGAATTGATCGTTCAATTTACTTCTATCAGGATTTAACGACCACTTTTTATCAGTTAGTACATCCAAGACGTATCTTTTGACAGTTGGTATTTTTGATGTTGAACCGTCTAAGGCAACAAGCATAACATTGTCTAAACGGTCTTTGTTGAGTTCATAATAACTCATGAGATCAATCGGAGCTTCAGTTACTACTATCCGATTAGGAGTGCCAATTGAGACATTGATGCCACCAAGACCGTCTGAGTTATAAGCTATTTGCTTTCGCTTGATTTTTTTTTCAGGCAAATCGTAGATGCTTTGATTAGGGTCTATACCAACCATGCTAGTGCCTATGATTTTTCTATTGCGATCTAATGTTTTAAAAACAATTACAGGATCGTAATAATACTGCCCTTTAATGCTGTCAACTTCAGATATATCTGTGCGCCGTGTCGATTGAGATAAGACTCCCTGCTCAATAAAAAAATCAATCGTAGCATCAGATAGCATTCTTTTGCTATTCAGGAAAGCCCGGCCATCATTGAAACTATCATCTTCATACTTTTCAATATGATAAACAAAAGGGTCTTTGAGCGCTTTACTCACGACAATTTGGCCAAACTCGCCAGTTTTAACGTATTGATAGGCTTCCTTAAATTTAACATTTCTCATTTGCATCACAAGAGAGAAAACGTCCATATTTTTCCATGTCTCGTCATTTGAGTACCATGTGGCGGTATTTTTTTTAAAATCAAGTTTAAAGGATCTATGTTCTGTCCACTCAATGCCATCAAATTGCATGCCTAAGGACTCGGCCACATCTTTAATTGACTTTTGTTTAAGACGTTCCTTTTCTGCCTCGTATTTGGCCTTTATAGCGTTTTTATCCATATTGCTAATAATTCCTTTCTAATTTGGTTAACGAGTGCGTAAGGGTTTGTTTTTGAGCTTCTGGTGCGGATTGGGAGAAACTTCAAATTTAGACAGGTTATCAAGTAGTTTTTTTATCTCTTTAATATCCAGTTCTTCATCATATTCATTGATAAGATTAATATCACTCAAAAAAACATCGTCTACAAGTGATGTGCCAGGCATAGCAATCAAAGTATTTGATGCTTCTCCGCCACCCTTAAACCAACCATAATAATCTTCAAATTCATGTCTATCACTTTCATCTCCAAAACTTCCGTCGATCAATAACGCATCTATCAAATCATCAGGCATAAACCCAAATTCATAATAATCAACTGCACCAACGTACCAAAGGTCTTGTCTTTTAAGATATGCTATTTGGGCTTCAGCTATGCTTTTTAGCTGAGCTTTTTCAGAGGATATTTGATAACGATCAGTTTCAGAAGCGATAGCTGTATCACGTGGCGATGTTGAGAAAAAAGACGTATTATCAAAAAAACTAGTTCCTTCACGTCTCTTTATTTCTTCAGCATGCCATTCCGCTGTTGATTTGATGTGATCAAATGATGTGGTTTCATTCATGTTATTCTCCCTAATTTTCATTAATTCTCTGATTGCAGACTGAAAATCATCAAATTGTTCTTGGGTTATTTCAATCATTTTGACAAACAATTTGGAGTCAAGTACTCTTTGCTTTTGAGGATATGAAAAGAGGTAGGGCGCTACCTCTTTAAATTCTTGATAAGTCATAAGGCGAATAGACTCCGTTACAATCATGTTCATGATTTCTGAAGATTTTGTTTTTTCGTCAATCCATTGATTGACTGACATTTCACGAATGGCATCAAATAAAATGTCTTTTGGTATTTTGTCTAAAATACCTTCGAAAAACCCAATGCCTGTGGCAGTTTCTTCAGCAACTTCCCGCTTCATTGATTTGTATTTTCTTTTAGTTATACTAGACAATCAAATGCTCCTTTCTTTTTTTGTCGCCAAATTTTCAGCACGTCGATCAATGGCCGGTGCTATAACATGGCGACAGTTTTTAAATGTCGCCACATTTTTAAAGTTGCAGCTTTGTTCCTGGTTTATATTTTGGCGACAAAATTTTTAGTGGCTAATCTCTAATATGTAGCTTTTGTAAGATAGCCTGGTCAATTTTCATTGATGGATTTTCAATAATTTGTTTATCCTTATCATAACTAGTCCAGATATAAAATGAATTAAGTGTTACATCTTCAGTCCCACAAAATTGATTTAGTGGAATGAATGGCGAGAAATATTTTGCTATTGGGTATCCCCATTTTTTCTTGATTTCTTGTTCTTCTGTTGTTTCTAACAGACAAGAAATCTCTGAAGGATATTCAATAATTACTGGAGAAAAATTATGAATGAAATTTTTGGGGTATTCAGTTAATAGAGGTTTGTCACTAACAATTTTACCGCCATTAAACATGTAGTAGTTTTGAGTCATATTTTTTCCTTTCATCATGCTGGCTGTTTAGATAAATCAATTTCTTCAATATCATCAAGATTGATAGAGGATAATAAATCATCTTGAATATCCTCATTGATTTGATAATCCCACCACTTTGATGGATCACTTTCAGAAATTTGATTGAACCTGGGGTGCTGTGTCAAATCATATTTTTTGCCACGATAGAAACGTAATCCCCTAATTCTGACTAGTGACTCATCATTTGGAAGTACACCAATTTCATCAGGAGTCATTAGACTTCTCCCTAACCGTTGAACACTCTCACTCGAAGAACTACTCTGACCTCTTGAATTTGAATGATTTTTTAGTGTAATTGTTTGCGTTCCCATTAAGTCTTTGCTGATATATTTCCAATCATCAGGCGAATTTCCCCCTAAATATACGAAACTATCTGCATTTGAAATCATAGACTTATACTCAGACTTATAGAGTTCTTCACTAATACCCGCAATTTCCTGTATAAATGTAGTGATAAAGATGCGATATGATCGCAGATTAGTGAACGCTTCTTTCATGTTTGGCAATTTACCGACACTTGCAAATTCATCTAATAATAGGTTTACTTGATTAGGTAGTTGCCCCCTATGGTCTTTGTCTGCAACTTTGACAAGTGTATTAAGCACTTGTCTTACTAAAATATTTGCTAAAAAATTATATGTCTTTTCAAATACTGGGATTTTAACAAAGACAACATATTTTTCAGTCCCCCATTTTTCAATATCCATATCATCACTAGAAGTTAAAGCAGCTACCTCTGGTGTGCTAAACACTTGGAAACGTGTTGTGGGCATACTGGTTACATTTATTCTGGTTTCGCCTTGGAAGTTGGCATTAAAACTTTTCCATGATTGTATAGCAAGATTATTACTACCAATTTTTTCTTCAAGTTCCTCAAACAAAATATCTAGCACACCAGGTTCTTCAGGTTGATCATACTTGTCGTTCAAATACGGTGTTAACTTAGTCACATCTTCAAGTGTTGCGTAGGGCATACCTTCCTCACGACTATAATGCAAATAACCAAGCAAGGCAGTCAAAACTTGCTTTTCACTCATTGACCAAAAAGGTTGGTCACTTTTGGCATTTGCATCATTTGTCCCATAAATAACACCTTCAATCATTGAGCGCAATTCAGCATCAGTATTAATGTATTTGAAAGGGTTAAATTTATGGCTGTTTGAAAGGCTTAATAAATCAAAAACTCTTACCTTATAGCCTGCATCAAGGAACATTTTCCCTGTAGTATGAGCAAGAACCCCTTTAGGGTCTATAACCAGGTATGATCCTTGCATTTGCATCAGGTTTGGTAATAGAATACTGTAGCTTTTACCTGAACCTGAACCCCCAATGACAACAACAATCTTGTTCCTATCATGTATGAATTTTTTAGCACGATTATAGGTCAGCCTAATATCCATACTCAGTATGATATTTTGGAAAAAGTCAGGGTCTGAATAGGGCGCATATTCTTTGAGTGTCGCAAATCTTGCTGAACCGTACTCTTCTCCATGCCTATAGACACCAGTATCTCTTGTAGACCCGTAAATAATAAGCACAATCAAGAATAAGGCTAGACCGCAGGATATAGAGTACAAAGAAAAACGGCCGTCCAAACTATAGACAGCCGTATAATTGTTGATGTGAGTGTTTATCCAATTAAATTTTTCATTAATGGAAATCCCTTCAGCAGTTTGCCAAAGGTTATAACACCAATGACCAAGGTAAAAAAACATTGAAGCAATGACAACTATTGGGACTAGGTTTTTATCTTTACTCATTATCTAGTACCCCTTTTCACAGCTTTAACGTTGGTTTTGCTTTTCTGCTTTATATTACCCTTGACTTTTTTATAAGATTTTTGGACTTGTTTGGCATGTTCAATTCGTTCATCTAAAGTCATTTTGGTTGGATTTTTTAACACAACGTTCGCAAATCTTTCAGGCCGTTTTGTTAGTTCATCTAACAAAAACTTGAAACCCTTTGTCGCTAATTTTTGATCGTTGACACGAAAAATGAATTCTTTATTTCCGTTCTTTAACTCATGAACGGAAAAAGGAAGGTTGCGTTCTTTAAACCAATTTTTCAGCTTATTAAAATCAACTGAACTATTTAGGACTTTTGAGTCAAGTTTATAGTTTGAATTAATCAGTTTATAAAGTTTGGTCTCGCCTTTGAGCTTAACCATTTTGTTTCGTTTATTGTACGTGTGGTTTTCATCAAGACGTTCTGCTAAAAAACCTATAGCGTTAATAAGTTCTCCGACGGTTTTAAACACAACATCTTTAATTAGCTTACTGGCCTCTCTTTCTTTACTATCCATATCAAGACCAGACTTTCTTGATGCTATTAATCAATTTTTGTTTTAAATCAAGCAATTCATCTAATAAATGACGTGCTTGATCTAATTCATCAAAATCTTTAGGAGTAAACCGCTTAAATTCATTGTACTTTTCAGTAATAACAACTTCTTGTTCGGCTATCACACCTTTGATTTTGCTGTGAAATTCCGCTTCAAGTTCAGTTTTGAAATTATCAAAGCCATCTACCTCATTGACACTAATAGGCACTTCGCTTTCAAGTCCTGTATGAGTAACTTCAAAAGCATCAACAGCTTCAGGTAGTGAGTCTTGATCGGCATCAGTATCAATGTGCTCAGAAGGGTCTGTAACTAAATCAGGTTGTAAATCACGATCAGATAGATTTGAAATGATTTCATCCTCTTCCTGAGTGTTATCACTAATTTCAGGTGCAACATTTATCACTTCACGTGATGGCTCAACTGTTTCTTCTTCAGGAAGCAACCTATTTTCTTGTTCTGACATTGAAGGATTAGGAGTCTCAGCAATCACTTGATTTTTTGGTGTTTTTT
>SAAR01000182.1 GCA_009916335.1 Erysipelotrichia bacterium
TGGAAAACCATTTATACCAGCTGATTATCATATTGGTTACATGCCTGAGGAAAGAGGAATGTATCCTAAGAAAAAAGTCATTGATCAATTGATCTATTTTGCACAGTTGAAAGGTTTTTCCAAAGCAGAGGCGAAAGCAAGTGGGTTACACTTATTAGAAAAATTAGCCATTTTAGATTATGCAAATCGTAAGATGGAAACTTTGTCCAAAGGGAATCAGCAAAAAGTACAACTTGCACAAACACTGATCTGTTCACCTGACATCATTATTTTAGATGAGCCATTTAGTGGTTTAGATCCCGTTAATTCACAACTGTTAAAAGATTTGATTTTAGAGGAAATAGCCAAGGGAAAATTAGTTATTTTTTCAAGTCATCAAATGAGTTATGTAGAAGAATTTTGTGAAGATATTGTGATCTTAAATCGTGGAGAAATTGTTTTATCAGGGAATTTAAAAGAAATCCAAAAACAATATGGGAAACAAAAAGGAATTTTAAGTGTAAATCAATATAGTTGTGAAGCATTAGCACAGTATTGTACAAAACACTTACAAGCATATTTACAAGTAGAACAAATGAAAAAAGAATATATCGTTTTCACTTATAAAAAAAGTAAGCAAGAGTGTATGGAAGTATTCACAAATGAGAAATTAGATGTTGCATTATTTGGGGATTATAAACCATCATTAACGGATATTTTTGTAAAGGAAGCAGGTGAATAGGATGAAAGTATTTGCGACGATTTTTAAATTTGAATTATTTGAATTAATGAAAAGCAAAGCCTATAAAATAACAACGATTTTATTTTTATTGATTGCGGTGATAGGTTTGTCATTACCGACAATCTTTCCTTCCATGTTACAAAGTGATAGTAGTGATGTGATGAATCAATTTAATGAAAAAGTAAATTTTGCTCTTTATGATGAAAAAAATGTTTTAGCATCAAAAGAAATATTCAGTAGTCTTTTTCCTAAAGCAACGATTCAGGAAGTAAGTTCTGTTAAAGAGATGGAAACCCTTGTTCAAGATAAAAAAGTAGATGCAGGTTTTCATATTCAAGATGAATTGAAGTTTGACTACTATGTGTTGAATTCAGATATGGTGGATATGAAGTCGACTGCTTTTGGTGAAGTGTTAACTTTAAATTATAAAAATAAAATGTTGATCAATGCAGGGGTTAATGCACAAGAGGCAAATGCGATTGCCAATGCCCATGCAACCTTTACTACACATACATTAGGTAGTGATGGAGCGAATAATATTATGTATACCTTTATTTTAATTATGGTGATTTACATGGTTATCATTTTATATGGTAATAGTATTGCGACAAGTGTAGCCAGTGAAAAAGGAAATCGTACGATGGAACTATTAGTAACGAGTGCAAATCCTAATGCCCTTATATTTGGAAAAGTATTAGCGGGTTGTTTAGCGGCGATAATACAAATTGGTTTATTGATTGCAAGTGCTAAATTGATGTATACCTTAAATGGTGAAGCATGGAATGGTATGTTAGACTTTATTTTTAATATTCCAATGGATGTATTAGGTGCCTTTGCCATCTTTGGTATCTTTGGTTTTATCTTCTATGCGTTTATCTTTGGAGCGTTAGGTGCCTTAGTATCTAAAAGTGAAGATGTTAACTCATCATCAACACCAATTACAATTGTCTTTATCGTTATCTACTTTGTTGTGTATACAGGGGTAATGAGTGATCCATCTAGTTTACTATTTACTATTACATCATTTGTCCCATTTTCTTCACCGATGGCGATGTTTGCTCGTATGGCAATGGTAGATGTACCATTCATTGAAGTATTGATTTCTTTAGCAATCTTAATTGCCTCTACCATTATCATTGGTATGGGAGCAGCTAAAATCTATCGTAGAGCAACTTTAATGTATGGGAATCAGATTAAATTAAGTCAGGCATTAAAATGGTTCACTAAAAAATAACAGCAATATAAGGTAAGTGTAAAATACTTGCCTTTTTATGTGCAAACTACATTATTTTAAATGAATTTCTGTTATAATCTTAGGGAGAGGTAAGATGTTTATGAAAATTGGATTTATATCATTAGGTTGTAGTAAAAATTTAGTCGATAGTGAAACAATGATGGGAATGCTAACACAAGGAGGGCATACCTTAGTCAATGAGCCTTCACTAGCCGATGCGATTATTATTAATACATGTGGTTTTATTGATCCTGCTAAAGAAGAAGCGATTAATACGATTTTAGAAATGGCAGAATATAAAAAACAAAATTTACAGAAATTAATTGTGGCTGGTTGTCTAGCACAGCGTTATAAAGAAGATTTAACTTTAGAAATGCCTGAAGTTGATCGTTTTATTTCAATTAAGGAATATCCACACTTACATGAAATATTGGCGAAGGAATTAGGTAATCCATTAACTAGTTATAGTAAAAGTGAACGTTTGCTTTCTTCTAAACCATGGACAGCGTATTTAAAAATTGCAGAGGGTTGTTCTAATCATTGCACCTATTGTGCGATTCCTTTAATTCGTGGCGATAATGTTTCATATCCTTTAGAACAGATTGTTTTACAGGCAAAGGAATTAGCGAAAAAAGGAGTGAAAGAGTTAGTGATCATTGCCCAAGATACAACGAAGTATGGGGTAGATTTATACAAGAAAAGAGCGTTGCTTAAAGTGTTAGAAGAAGTTAATCAGATTGCAGGGTTCCACTGGATACGAGTGCTTTATATGTATCCTGATGAAATAGATGAATCGTTAATTGAAGGAATGAGTCAATTAGATAAAGTATTGCCTTATTTCGATATTCCTATGCAACATGCATCAAATCGTATGTTGAAACTGATGAATCGTAGAGGGAGCAAAGAAGATGTATTAAAGACGATTGCTAGTATTCGTTCGCACTTTAAATATCCTACGTTACGCACAACTTTCATTGTTGGTTTCCCAGAGGAAAGCGAGGCAGACTTTGAAGAAATGGTTGCCTTTGTAAAACAAGTCAAATGGAACAGTATGGGGGCGTTTACTTATTCTCCTGAGGAAGATACACCTGCTTATGAAATGTTAGATCAGATCGAAGAAAGTGTAAAAGAGGAACGTTTAACAAAACTGATGAGTATACAAAAAGAAATATCATTAGCAAACAATCAAGCGATGATTGGCGAAGTGATTGAGGTGTTAGTTGAATCACAAGATGGTTTAGTAGGGAAATATCGAGGTCGTTCTTCTTTTAATGCACCTGATGATGTCGATGGATTAGTTATTTTCAAAAGTGAGCGTGTGATTGAATTTGGTAGCTTTGTGAAGGTAAAAATTATAGATGCTTTACCTTATGATTTAATTGGAGAAGAATATCTTGATTAGTGGCTTTGCACCGATTGTTACAAAAGATGCCAAGGTACTCATTTTAGGTTCTATGCCATCCATTGTTTCACTTGAAAAAAGTGAGTATTATGGCTTTAAACAAAATCGTTTTTGGAAAGTAATCGCTACTTATTTCAATACGACACTGCACAATTATGAAGAAAAGGTAAAATGCATTCAAGCAAATAAGATCATGTTATGGGATATTATTAAAGTGTGTGAGCGAAAAGGTTCACTTGATGCAAATATTAAAAATGAAGAAGTGAATGATATAGCGATGCTTTTAAAACAATATCCTAGCATACAAACGATTATATGTAATGGTAAGAAAAGCTACATACTGTATCAAAAGTATTTTGCTCATCTACAAATAGAATGTCTTAGTCTACCTTCCACCAGTAATGCGAATCGTATGATGGATGAAAAAGAACTCATGATACAATGGCATCATGCACTTAAAAAGGCATTCATGAAATAAATAAGATTATAAAAATAGCGTTAAACCTTCTATTAAAAGGCTTAACGCTTCTTTTATAAATGGTGTCCTGATAGGGATTCGAACCCTAGACCCACTGATTAAGAGTCAGTTGCTCTACCAACTGAGCTATCAAGACATAGCAATTAGTGCTAAATTATTATAGCACTAATTAAAACGATTTGTCTATACCCTTTTGCTTAAACTTTAGATGAAAAATAGATGCCATCAAAACGATACTTAAAGATGCGATATGCATATTTTTCAGCGTTGTAGTTAAATTGAGCAATTAAATTTCCTTGTTCATCATATTCATTAAAGCAATGGGACTTTCCTGAACTAGTGATGATATGATTTTCATAATTTTGTACATTGCTAACGATACTTGAATAAGGCAAGGACACACTTTCCACTAAACGATAGGTACCTGCTTTTTCATCTACTAAATATTTATAGTAATAGGATTGTGTTCCATCTGTATAGCTACCTGCTCCTACAAATGCAGAATAATCTAAATCAGGTCTTGTTCTTGAACTAGTAAAGTTGTTGTTGAACATAATTAAATAGTATTGACTATCACTTAACGTATCGTCTTTTTCATAGGTAATTGAATGTTGCCCTGATTGTGAAATAAAGCTGCCTTCTTTGTTTAATAATAAATCAGCGTAAACACTATCTGTATATAGACTTTCATCACTAATCATATAATCAATACTTGGTTGATGATCTATATTATCAATCTTAATAATGGTACTTAATTCTCTGGAGCTGACAATGAGTGAATCATCTTTTAATGTTAAAGAATTTAAATGAATCCAATCTAATTCATCACCTCCATAAGTGTTCCCTTCCTCTGGTAAAGTTGCTGCTTGATAAAGCTTAGGCAACAAAGTTTTCATATCGACTAATTTACTTACTTTTTTGGTGGTTAAATCAAGGGCAATAATCACATCTTCAATTGTATCACTTCCTTTTTCATTTACCAGTATTAACAAGCGATGATTTTGTTCATCATAGATAAAATCATGGTGTTGTTCATACCCATCGAAGTTATAAATATTAATAATTTTACCTAAGCTATTCACTTGGATAAAACCATTTTTCTTATAGGCATACAACATTGTGTCATCAATGAATAAAAGACGATCACTACGATAGTTTTTTAATACATATTCACTGCGTAATACCCCTTCATTATCATAGAGATAAATATTAGATTGAAAGTTTTTATCCAATCCAAACACTGCATATAAGCCATTGCTTAATGGTGTTGAGGAAGAATTGCTTACTTCTAAAACCTCGTTGCTCTCACTTGCAGAATTAGGCATTTGAATCGTATAAGTTTGTTTCTTTATACATTGTTCCTCTTGTAAATACTCGATGGTAAGCTTGTTACTTTCCCCATACACAAAGCCGATGAACTGATAGGCGTAGGTGTTTGTATCAATTTGATTCGTTTTTGCTATTTGTATGTAATCACTAATGTTATCATCATCAACGTGTATCGTATATTTGATTTGATACGCTACATCACTTTTAAAAGTGTAGTAAA
Source organism: Erysipelotrichia bacterium (assembly GCA_009916335.1). The sequence goes on from SAAR01000182.1 coordinate 5,385, forward strand.
AAGATGCTGTGTTTGTGCCATAAGGATTATAGATAAGTACGCTGTTTTGACTTTTATTCACTAATTGAGCAATCTTTTTTTCTATTGCATTTTGATACCCATTTGTAAAAATAGACATACTTTCTTCTTTTTGTACACGATAAACATTCTCTCCTAAAGCAGTATCTACATAAAGTGAGGTATTCCATTCATACCAATAGGCATTTTGATGAGTTATGGCATTCACAATTGTTTGAAAATTCAAACAGATGATGAGTGCTGCTGAAATGCATAATAGAAGTAAAAAGGTAAGTCTTTTTTTCATATTGCTCCTCCTTGCGTTTGTATTATATAGGCACTTTTTGACGAAAATGTGAAAGTTTTAAAAATATTTTACGAAAATTTTTATATTTTTTGAAAAAAAAGCATATATCATAGTAGGGAGGTGAAAACATATGAGCAGAGAACTTAGTGTATTAGAAATGAAATCTTATTATGGAGGAGCGATTTCATGGATTACATGTATTTGTATTGCTGGTGGTGTGGCAGCCATATACAAAATTCTTTTCTCTGGTAGAGGTTCCATCAATTTAGGACCTTTTAGAGCCACTTGGGGCTAATTTATCATAATTACTAATGCATCATCATACAAAGGAATAGGAGGATTTTTATGAGAAATCGAAAACTAATCTATTTTTTTGCCCTCAGCCTTTCTATTATCTTTTCCCTATTTTATCTTCTTGTTTTTCATTACTACATTCCCTCTGATAAAGAGGATAAACAAACCACCTTGTATTTAAATCAAATTGGTTTATATAAGGAGGAAAGCAATGCACAAAAGGTGCAATCTGATTTGCAAAGTAAGCAGATTAGTAGCTACTTATATAAAAAAGATGATATTTATGTGGTTGTGTGTGGAGTGAGTGAAATAGAAAAAGAAACGCAAAAAGTAGAGGAACAATTGAAAAATCAAGCCTATTCTTATTTGAGTAAAAAGATTGCAATTAAAGATGATGAAATTAGTACCTTAATTGAAGCAAAGCAGTATCAAAAAGCATTGGAGATGATAGGAAATCAAAGTTAAAGAGATGCATGTTGAGGAAAGGCCGCGTGAAAAAGCGATTAAATATGGTGTTGAAAATTTAAGTAATCGTGAGCTTTTAGCCATTCTTCTTCGCTGTGGGTATAAAGGGAAATCGGTACTGCTGTTGGCAGATGAGCTAATAGCGAAAGTTGAAGGAATCCAACATTTGCGTACGATGGATTTGCAAGAATTGACAAGGATTAAAGGAATTAGCGAAATTAAGGCAATTGAATTGATGGCATGTTTTGAATTAGTGAAACGTTCTACCTATCATGAATTAGTCCAAAGAAAAGAAGTGAGTGAGCCTAAAGTAGTAGCCAATTATTTAATGCAGAAAATAGGCAATGAAAAACAGGAACATTTTATTGTTTTATTCTTGAATACAAAGCATGCCATTATTAATGAGAAGGTATTGTTTATCGGTTCACTAAATCACAGCGTTGTTCATGCAAGAGAAATATTCAAGGCAGCAATCGTACATAAC
>SAAR01000183.1 GCA_009916335.1 Erysipelotrichia bacterium
GTGGATAGGGTACACTTCACTTAGAGAGGATAAGGTAGCGAAACCACACGTGCCTCCTCACTCTTATATATGCCAAAAAAACAAAAAATAAGAAAAAAAGATAAAAAAAGTTTTATTCTTTTATATACTACAAACAAAAACATGAACAAAAGAATAATCATTAGATAGTGAGCATACTAAAAATATTGTATAATAAAGATAAAAGAAGGAGATACTTATGAATAAAAATTTAGCTTACCATGAAATTATCATGCGTTGTCCTATGATTTATCAAATTCATGTGAATGATTTACCATCAGGGTATCGCTTTAAAGCATATACATTAGGTGATGAAAAACATTGGGCTGCTTTGGAATATGAAGTCAATGAATTTTCCTCAAAAGCAGATGCACTCGCTTACTTTGAACGTGTTTTCGCCCCTCATCAAGAACAATTAAAAAAACGCATGTTTTTTATTTTAGATGCACAAGGAAACTATGTAGCAACAGCTTCTGCTTGGTTTAAAGATGATGAGAAAAGACATTATGCACTTTTACACTGGGTTAGTGTATCCCCTACACAACAAGGAAAAGGCTTAGGGAAAATCATTGTTTCTTATGCGTTATCTCACTTTGCAAAAGTGGATCCTAATGAAAAGGAAATCTTTTTACATACACAAACATGGAGCTATAAAGCCATTGCTCTTTACTATCAATTAGGTTTTCGAATCACGCAAACCCCTTTAATCCATTCGCATACCGATATGCGATGCATGGAGGTATTGAAAGAAGTTTTACCTAAAGAATTAATCGACAATTTAGTGGAAAAATAACAAGGAAGTTATGATACTTCTTTGTTTTTTATTATATGCACCTAAATTGACATAAAATAAAACAAGAGGTATTATGTATACACTCCTAGGGGGTGTGAGGTGAATCATGAACTGTGAAAGAAAACAAGCGATTAGATATTTAAAAACGGTACGAGGACAAATCGATGGCATCTTAAAAATGATCGAAGATGAACGTTATTGTATAGATATTTCTAATCAGATTAGTGCTTCTACGGCATTATTAAAAAAAGCAAACGTAGAAATATTGCAGGGACATTTAAATTCCTGTTTAATTACAGCAATTGAAAACCATGAAAATTTAGACGAAAAGATGAATGAAATACATGACGTATTATACAAAATATCAAAATAACAAGGAGGACATACATGAAAGTTAAATTTAAAGTAACGGGTATGCATTGTAGTTCTTGCAGTGCCCATGTAGAAAAAAGTGTTTCTGCAATGGAAGGAATGCACTCTTGCAGTGTAAATTTATTACAAGAATCAATGCTTGTGGATTATGATGAACATAAAATTACGAATGAACAAATTATTAAAGTAATTGAAGATGGTGGCTATGAAGCAAGTGTTATTAATAAAGAAAATAAAAAACAAGCGGATACTTCTTTTCTTGTTTTACAAAAAAAGAAAAGAAACTTATTCTTATCTTTTCTACTATTAATTCCCTTAATGTATTTATCTATGGGTTCTATGATTGGTTTAAAAGCTCCACAATTATTTACGCATCATTTAAACTTAATTTTCCTTGTTGGCTTACAGTGTTTTTTTACAATATGTATTATTTTATTGAATTTCCATTATTTTAAAGATGGCTTTAAAATGTTGTTTAAGAAAACACCAAGTATGGATTCTTTAATTGCATTAGGTTCTACTAGTGCCTTTGTATATAGCTTTTATATGTGGATTCAAATGATACTACACTATCAAAATGGACAGTTTACTCTTTTACATGAAATCGCACACAATATGTATTTTGAAAGTGCAGCAATGATTTTAACTTTAATTTCATTAGGGAAATATTTAGAGGACAAATCGAAAAAGAAAACAAGTGAAGCTGTCTATAAGCTAATGGATTTAGCTAGTAAACATGCGATTGTTATTAGAGATGGTAAAGAAATTGAAATAGAAGTAGAAGATATTATCATTGATGATATTTTATTAATTAAGCCAGGAGAAAGCATTCCTGTTGATGGCATCATCGTTGAGGGGCAATCAAGTATTGATGAAAGTAGCATTTCTGGAGAAAGTATTCCTTTAGAAAAAGGTGTCAATGATGAAGTCATCAGTGGAACCTTCAATACAACAGGAGCATTTAAAATGCAAGCAAAGCGTGTTGGTAACGAAACTACATTATCACAAATTATCCAACTTGTAGAAGATGCAAACTCATCGAAACCAGAATTAGCAAAAATAGCAGATAAAGTAAGTGGTATTTTTGTGCCTGTGGTCATCGTCATTGCTTTGATTACTTTTGCGACATGGCTACTATTAGGTTATTCCTTCGCTTTTGCCTTGTCTTGTGGAATCGCTGTTCTTGTCATTTCTTGCCCTTGTGCATTAGGTTTAGCAACACCTACTGCCATTATGGTCGGTAGTGGAAAAGCAGCGGAAAATGGTATCTTATTAAAGCGTAGTGAAAGCTTAGAACAAATTCATGCGATTGATACAATTATCCTAGATAAAACAGGAACGATTACTTATGGAAAACCTAGTGTTACTAATATTATTAGTGAACAGCCTACCTATACGATTTTACAAATTGCTGCTTCCTTAGAGGCAAACAGTGAACACCCTTTATCTACTGCTATTATGACATATGCTAAACTAAACAATATTGTGCCATTAGCAAATGAAGAATTTGTCGCATTAACTGGTAAAGGAGCAACAGCAAAAATAAAAGGTGTTTCCTATTTTGTCGGTAACAAAAAACTAATGAATGAGTTTCATATCAAGTTAAATGATTACGCCCAAAAAGCAGATACATATGCAGCAATGGGAGAGATTCCTATTTTTGTAGCGAATGAAAAAGAAGTGATGGCTATGATTTGTTTGAGTGATCAAATTAAACCTTCTAGTATTAAAGCAATTAAGAAAATGAAAGCGTTAGGTTTGCGTGTATTAATGGTAACTGGTGATAACAAATTAACTTCTCAACAAATTCAAAAACAATTAGCCATTGATGAAGTCATTGCCGAAGTATTACCACAAGACAAAGAAAAAATCGTTGATGATTTACAAAAACAAAATAAAAAAGTCATGATGGTTGGTGATGGTATTAATGATGCCCCTGCACTGACTCGCTCTGATGTTGGAATTGCTATTGGTGCAGGGAGTGATATTGCTTTAGAATGTGCAGATGTTATTTTAATTAAAAATGATTTACAAGATGTTCTTAATACAATTACCTTAAGTAATGCCGTCATTAAAAACATCAAACAAAATTTATTCTGGGCATTTTTCTACAATGTGATCGGTATTCCATTAGCCGCTGGAATCTTTTATCTTCCTTTTGCAATCCAACTAAATCCAATGTTTGCGGCAGCTGCTATGAGTTTAAGTAGCATTTGTGTAGTTACGAATGCATTACGCTTAAAACAATTAAAATTAAGTCATTATTAAGTATATAAAAACACAAACTTTGTTAATTCATCGTTTGTGTTTTTATATTTATAAGATAGAATCTAACACATATGCAATGATCTTCCATATCTTTCTAATACGATAAAAAAAGATAGATAAAAACAAACAAATCCCACTTAATAAAAGATAATAATGAATCGATATATTCCATGTTAACTGTTGTGAGAAAATAAGTATTAAAATTGCAATAAATAGGAAAATGGTTCCCCATAAGTTTTCTTTTTTTGTTTCCTTTTGCATAGCTTCATACATTTCTTCCAAATTTGTAAAGTGCATATCAATCGTATCCAATGTTTCTACATCATCACAAATAGCAATCGTTTGATAACCAAAATCATGTGCTTTTTTTAATAATTTTATATCGTCATGTACAATCGCAACATACTTTTTCTTAAAGTTTCTTTGTTGTTGTTCCTCACCATAAGCACTTAATTCATCTCCATTTAATAAACAAACAAAATCTGTATATGTTACTTTTTCTTCAAAAATGTTTTGTATACATGTTACAACTGGAATCTTCTCACTGATTAACAACATTGTATCTATATCCCCATCTAATAAACGAGGAGAAATACAAATCATATCTATCTGTTTTTTCATAAATATTTATTCCCTTTCTTTTCTTATATTTCTTATTTTTATTATACATCTGTTTATCTAGTTTCATCAACCTTTTATTTTATATTCTACTTTTCATCTTTTTTGTACATATGTTTCAGTTTCTTAAAATGCACGATAGTGCTATAATATACCTATATTTAAACAGGAGGAATTGCATGAGTGCTAATGAACAACCAATCGGTGTTTTTGATTCTGGACTAGGGGGAATCAGCGTTTTAAAAGAATTAAGAAAACATATGCCAAATGAACATTTCATTTACTATGGTGATTCTGCTTATGCCCCTTATGGTACAAAAGATAAGCAATACATTATTGATCGTTGTATTCATATTTGTGATTTTTTTATGCAACATAAGGTAAAAGCGATTGTCATAGCCTGCAATACTGCAACCAGTGTCGCTGCCCCTATTGTTAGAGAACGATATAATATTCCTATCATTGGTATGGAACCAGCTTTAAAAGTGGCAGCTCACAATAAGTGCAATCAAAACATTATCGTCATGGCAACTCCTCTGACGCTTAAGGAAAAAAAATTTGAAGATTTAATGGCACATTATAGCAATGATCATCACATTGTGAAAATGCCTTGTCCTGAGTTAGTTAAGATTGTAGAAAATGATGAATTAGGGGATAAAGAAAAAGTTATCAATCAGCTATATAGCTATTATCGTGATGTCAATTTAAAAGCGATAGACAGTATTGTATTAGGCTGCACCCACTTTGTTTTTTATCGTCCTTTCTTTGATGAGCATTTTAAAAACATTTCAATTATTGATGGTAACTTAGGTACATCTAACCACTTACAGCATATACTAGAAGAAAGAAATTTAGTAAATACTCATAAAGGCAGTGTGTCTATCTTTAATTCATCTACTGATGAAAAATATATTTCCTTAAGCTACAAATTATTAGAAAAGGAGATTTAGAAATATGAACAAATGGTATGAACAAGCTATTTTCTATCATATGTATCCATTTGGTATGGTAGGAGCAGCAAAAAGAAATGATGGAGAAGAAATACAACATCATTTCAAAGATTTAGAAAAATGGATTCCACATTTAGAAGCGATTGAAATTAGTGCTTTATATATTGGTCCTCTTTTTGAATCTACTTCTCATGGATATGATACTAAAGATTATTACCAAGTCGATCGACGTTTAGGAACAAATGAAGAATTTAAACACTTTGTACAAATATGCCATCAACACCATATCAAAGTCGTTGTCGATGGAGTATTTAATCATACAGGAAAAGAATTTTTCGCCTTTTTAGATATTATGCAGCATCGTGAAAACTCCATGTATCGTGATTGGTATAAAGATGTTGATTTTTCAAGAACTGCACCAAGTGGAGAGCCTTTCTATTTTGGTGCATGGCGTAACATTTACGATCTAGCAAATCTAAACCTATATAATCCAGAAGTAAGAAACTATCTATTAGATGTCATTCGCTTTTGGATTAAAGAATTTGATATAGATGGAATCCGCTTAGATTGTGCCGATTGTTTAACCTTTGAATTTATGAGTGAAATGCGTAGTGTTTGTGATCAAGAAAAAGCAGACTTTTGGTTAATGGGTGAATTAATTCATGGTGATTATTCAAGATGGATTAATGAAAGTATGTTGCATTCCTCTACAAATTATGAATTGCATAAAGGATTGTATTCAGGACATAACGATCATAACTACTTTGAAATCGCCCATTCTATCAAAAGACAGTTTGATGATAATGGTGGTATTTATAAAGGTATGAAGCTATATACCTTTGTGGATAACCATGATGTTGATCGTATCGCCTCTAAATTAAATAACAAAGAACACTTACCTTTAGTGCATATTTTACTCTATACACTACCAGGTATCCCTTCTATTTACTATGGTTCTGAATGGGGCATCGAAGGTAGAAAAGAAGGTGGCAACGACGATCCATTACGTCCTAAGTTAGATATTGATGAAATGATACAAAATAATCCAAACCCTCAATTAACTGCACTCATTGCTAAATTAGGCAAACTAAAAAAGGAACATCATGCATTAACCTATGGTAAATATAAAGAGTTACTATTAACAAATCGTCAATATGCTTTTACAAGAAGTAGTGAGGAAGATACAATCCTCATTGCCTTAAACAATGATGATGACCCTGCTGCTTTAACAATACCTTGTCCATGTGATAAGCAAAAAGCAATCAGTTTATTAGATGATACAACCTATGCAATCGAAAATGGTACCTTATCTATTACTTTAGATAAAAACACAGGGAATATCTTTCAGCTAAAATAGTGTATACAAAAAGTAGAAGTTTCTTGATTAAACAGAAACCTCTACTTTTTCATATTCTTTTGTTTTAAACTAATTGATCTTCATATAGGAAAAATGAAAAATCATCATGGTAATAAGGTTTCATTGAATACTTCTTTTCCCCGTTTCTTCGCATACCACTATGTTCGTAAAACTGATAATTACATGACTTATCGGTATACAAATAAAAAGTTTCACTACCTTGCTGTTTTAAATATTGTTTCGCCTTTTGAAATAATTCCTTTCCTAACCCTTTTCCTCTTGCATACTCACTTACTACAAACAAAACAATTTCTCCATCATAATCTTTTCCACTTTGCTCATACAACTGTTCATTAATACGATCATAATGAGCAAATATCTTCATCGTTTTACGCCCATCTTTTGTAAGCATCAAACGTAAATACTCATAGATTAATTTTGCTTTTAACAGTACATGAAACTTTCCATTTTGATGTGTATTGCGTGCCATAATCACACCAACGATACGACGATTTAATAAAGCAGCACATGTATAT
>SAAR01000184.1 GCA_009916335.1 Erysipelotrichia bacterium
TAAATTTTATTGTTTCCATTTTGATTATTTTATCATGTAAGAATATGTTAAATGGTAGAGAACTAAACAGTGATTAATATTTAAATTAAATGATAAACAAAAAGAGAATTTGAAAGGATTATCTCAATATAATCAAATCATATTCTCTTTTTATATTTTATTGGTGTTTCTATTTTTGCCTTTTACACAATAAATAATAAGCACATAATAGACTTAATACTTCTGCCATTGTGATACTAAGCCAAATACCGTTAATTTGAAAGAGTGGTACTAAGCTCAACAAAGCAATGACGATGAAGATAAAACCTTTTAGAATGGCAAGTATCGTTGCATAATTTCCTAATTCAATCGCTTGATAATAATACATAATCATAATATTTAATGATAAGAAGATAGTACAAGTAAAGTAAAGGCGAATCCCATTTATACTAATGCTGATTAATTGTTCATCACCATTCGCAAAAGGCAGGGCAACGATTCTAGGAAATATTAGAAAAACAATATAGATAGCAATACTAAAGAGAGTGCTATACTGCAAGGATTGCTGAAAGGCAAGTTTTGTTCTTTCTTTCTTGTTTGCCCCATAATTTGTCGATATAATCGGTTGTGCAGCTTGGGCAAAACCATTGAGTATTCCTTTTAATACATAGGCAATGTTTGTGATGATAGAAAAGGCAGCTAAATAGGTTTCATTGCTAATCATTAAGATGACGGCATTGAAAATAACAATTACGGTTCCTGCACTGATTTCCATCAAGCCACTACCGATCCCGTTTTTTATCATTCTTTTGATTAGTGCTTTTTGTAAAAAGTGTTTTTGATAGTGGACACTATGCTGTTTTTTAAAAAAGTGCAATGATGCCATTAGTAAAGTGATGATAGGGAATAAGGCAGTCGCAAAGGAGGCACCAAAGATGCCCCAGCCAAAGACCATAACAAATAAATAATCAAGAAAGATATTGGCAAAGTTACCAGTCATTAATGCATACATCGCTAATTTTGGGTTATGATCACTGCGTAATAAAATGCTGGTAGCGTACATGATGATAAAAGGAATCGCACTCATACAAATGGGTCTTAAATAAGCCATGACGTAAGGTAGTAAAGGCTCACTACTGCCTAGTAAGTAAGCAAAATCACTTAAGTATAGGTTGGTTAAAATGGTGAAAATAAAACCTAATCCAATCATAAAAAACATACCTGTACAAAAGGCTTTGTTTCTTGTAGTTTGATCTTTGTTTCCTTCCGCAATGGACATAATGGTAGCACTACCCACACCAAAGGTTAAACCAATGGCTGAATAAATGGTAAAGATAGGCATTGCGATATTTAAAGCTGCTAAGCCTAGATTGCCACTTCCTTTAGCGATGAAATAAACATCAACTAAACAATATAATGTATTTGATACGACACCTATCAAAGTAGGGAGTAAATATTTTCGATATAATTTCGCAACATTGCTTGTTAATAATTCATTAGAATGCATAATTACCTCTTTTCAACAGGCTCTATTATACCAAAAAATAAATAAAAAGATAGGTAAGATATATGAAAATAATGGTATAATAGTACAGATGTTTAATTGATTAACAAATGCAATTTTGTTAGAATAAATAAATATGAAGGAGTGTTAAGATGGCTGAAAAAGCATATGATGGTAGTTCCATACAAATACTGGAAGGGTTAGAAGCCGTTAGGAAAAGACCAGGAATGTATATTGGTTCTACCGATAGTCGTGGATTGCATCATTTAGTGTGGGAAATCGTTGATAATTCTATTGATGAAGCATTAAATGGACATGGAAATACAATTAAAATTACAATCCAAAAAGATGAGTCAATCTGTGTTGAAGATGAAGGACGTGGTATGCCTGTTGACAAACATGCTTCTGGTAAAAGTGCATTAGAAGTTATTTTTACTGTACTACATGCAGGTGGTAAATTTAGTGAATCAGGTGGTTATAAAACAAGTGGTGGTTTACATGGTGTTGGTGCTAGTGTTGTGAATGCATTAAGTGAATGGGTAGAAGTTACAATTAATAGCAATGATGGCAAACAGTATTTTATGCGTTTTGATGATGGTGGCAAACATGCAAGTAAATTAAAAGTCATTGGGAAATGCACGAAAACAGGTAGTAAGGTTGTATTCAAACCAGATGCAACGATTTTTTCTACTACACATTTCTCCTATTCGCAAATTTGTGAAAGAGCAAGAGAGAGTGCTTTCTTACTTAGCAATATTAAAATTATTGTGGCCGATGAAAGAAAAGAAGAAAGACGAGAAGTTGTCTATCATTTTGAAGAAGGTTTAGAAGCATTTATGAATTATCTTCATGAGGATAAAGCAGTATTTCATAAGCCTGTCTCTTTTAGTGGTATGCAAAATGAAATTTCTTTAAATTGTGCATTTCAATACATAGATGAATACCAAGAAAATGTGTTTTCATTTGTTAATATGGTGCGTACAAAAGATGGAGGAACACATGAAGTAGGGGCGAGAACAGCTTTTACAAAGGTGTTTAATGATTATGCAAGAAGAAATGGTTTATTAAAAGAGAAGGATAAAAACTTTGAAGGTAGTGATGTGCGAGAAGGGTTAACTATTATTATTTCCTTAGGGGTACCTGAACATTTGTTGCAGTTTGAAGGGCAGACAAAAGGAAAATTAGGAACTCCTGAAGCACGCAATATTGTTGAGAGTATCGTGAGTGAGAAATTGACATATTTCTTAGAGGAAAATAAAGAGTTAGCTACTTCTTTAGTGAAGAAGATGCAACGTGCTAGTATTGCTAGAGAAGCGGCTAGAAAAGCTCGTAATGAAGCTCGTAATGGGAAAAATAAGGGCAAGAGTGAAAAGGTGTTGTCTGGTAAATTAGCAAGTGCACAAAGTAAAGATGCTCGTAAGAAAGAATTGTACTTAGTCGAAGGAGATTCAGCGGGTGGTAGTGCAAAACAAGGACGTGATTCTCGCTATCAAGCGATTTTGCCTTTGCGAGGAAAAGTGCTGAATACGGAAAAAGCGAGCATTGCGAATGTCGAAAAAAATGAAGAATTGAATACGATTATTCATGCTTTAGGGGCTGGGGTAGGTGCTAGTTTTAATGCCGAAGATAGCAATTATCATAAAGTTATCATTATGACCGATGCCGATACCGATGGAGCTCATATTCAAGTATTGTTATTGACATTCTTCTATCGCTATATGCGTGAACTAATTGAAAAAGGAATGGTGTATATTGCATTGCCTCCTTTATTTAAATTAGAGAAAAGTAAAGATGTTGTCTATGCATGGACAGAAGAAGAATTAGAAAGCATGCGTCATACACATAAAGGGTATAGTTTGCAACGATACAAAGGACTTGGGGAAATGAATGCCTCACAGCTTTGGGAAACAACGATGGATCCTGCTACACGCACATTGATTCAAGTGAGCATTGAAGATGCGATGGTTGCAGAAAAACGTGTGAGTGTGTTAATGGGTGATAAAGCAAACTTAAGACGAGATTGGATTGAAGAGAATGTTTCCTTTACTATGGAAGATTCATTCGCAGTGGAGGTGAAACGTTAATGGCAAAAAAAGAATTTGTAGATCATTCAAAAATTATTACTACTCCACTAGAAGAAATCATGGGCGATCGTTTTGGCCGCTATTCTAAATATATTATTCAAGATCGTGCATTACCAGATGTTCGTGATGGATTAAAACCAGTGCAACGCCGTATTTTGTATGCGATGCAAGAAGATGGCAATACACATGAACATAAATATCGTAAAAGTGCTAAATCGGTTGGTTTGATTATGGGAAATTATCACCCTCATGGCGATAGTAGTATTTATGAAGCAATGGTGCGTTTATCACAAGATTGGAAAAGTCGTATTCCATTAATTGATATGCAGGGAAACAATGGTTCTATTGATGATGATCCAGCAGCGGCCATGCGTTATACGGAAGCACGTTTAGCACCGATCGCACAGATGATGCTTAAGGATTATGATAAGGATACTGTAAAATTTGCCCCTAACTTTGATGATACAGAGATGGAGCCTACCGTTTTACCAGCTCGTTATCCTAATTTATTAGTTAATGGGATTACGGGAATTGCTAGTGGTTATGCGACAAACATTCCGCCACACAATTTGCATGAAGTGATTGATGCAAGTATCTATCGTATTCAACATTCAAATTGTAGCTTAGCAGAATTGATGGATTATGTAAAAGGACCTGATTTTCCAACGGGAGGCATTGTACAGGGCTTAGAAGGTATTAAAGAGGCGTTTACGACAGGAAAAGGTAGAATTATTATTCGTGGTAAAACAGCGATTGAAAAAACTAAGACAATCCAGCAAATTATCATTAGTGAAATACCATATGAAGTAGTGAAATGTAATATGGTCAAGAAGATGGACGAAATTCGTATCAATAAAGATATTGATGGTATTATTGATGTTCGAGATGAAAGTGATCGTAATGGACTTAGAATTGTGGTTGATATTAAAAAAGATGTCGATGCAAATTTAATTTTAAATTATTTTTATAAAAATACCGATTTACAAGTATCGTATAACTACAATGTCATTGCCATTGTAAATAAACGTCCTACACAGTTAGGACTTGCAGCAATGCTAGATGCGTTTATTGCTCATCGTGAAGAAGTGGTGTTAAGAAGAAGTAAGTTTGATTTAGATAAGAAAGAAAAGCGTTGTCATATTTTAGAAGGACTTATTAAATGTATTTCTATTTTAGATGAAATTATTGCATTGATTAGAAGTGCAAAAGATAAAGGTGATGCAAAGCGTAAAATCATGGAGGCACATGGTTTTAGTGAAGCACAAGCAGAAGCGATTGTAACACTTCGTTTATACCGTTTAACAAATACAGATGTAACTGCATTAAAAGATGAATTTGCACAGTTGTTAAATGAAATGGAAGAATTAAATGAAATCATTAACAATCCTACCATGCTTAGAAAAGTAATCATTACAGAATTGCGTGAAGTGAAGAAACAGTATGCAAGTGAGCGATTAACAAAGATTGAAGATGAGATTGAAGAAATCAAAATTGACAAGGTAGCAATGATTGCCAATGATCGTGTCATGGTGAGTGTATCAAAAGATGGGTATGTGAAACGTGTATCTTTACGTTCCTTTGCATCAAGTAATGAAAGCTTACCAGGAATGAAGGAAGGCGATCATTTAATCGGCTTTATGGAAGTAGATACCTTAGATCATGTTCTCTTTTTTACAAGTTTAGGAACCTATGGTTATTTACCGATGTATGAAGTAGATGAAAACAAATGGAAAGATGTAGGTATGCATTTTAATTCTAAAATTAAAATGAGTGGTGATGAAAAAATAGTCAATGCTTTCATTGTTCCTGATTTTAACAGTGATGGATATTTTATTAGTATTTCTAAACAAGGAATGGTAAAGAAAACAGCGATCTCAGAATTTTTAGTTTCACGAAACAATAAAACGATGAGTTGTATGAATTTAGGTAAAGGTGATGAACTTTTAGCAACTTTCTTAGCCTATGATCATGATGAAATAATCATCACAACTCGTAAAGGGTATGTATCAAGATACAGTGTTGATTTAATTCCTGCAAGTGCTTGTAAGGCAAAAGGGGTAAAAGCGATGAACTTAGTCGATGATACGATTGCAAGTGCTAGTATTTTAAAACAAGAGGAAGCGTATTTGTTTGTGGCTTGTGAATCAGGTGTAATGAAACGAGTGAAAACAGAGGAAATTGCCATCTTAGGAAGACCAGTAAAAGGAAATTTAATTCATAAGAAAGTAAAGAGTAACCCTTGTTATGTTCGTTATACAAAAGTAGTAAAGCCAAATGATAAACTACGTTTTATTGATGGCGATGAAAAAGTAATAGAGGCAAAAGAAGTAGCCATTATGAGTCGAGAAGCAACCTATTCATCACCATTGAAATTAAGTCAAGATTATTATTTAATGAAAGATATTACTTATGTGGAAAAAAGAGAAAAGCAAGTAAAACAAGAAGAAAAGGAAGAAGTAGAAAAAGTGGAAGAACTTCACTTTGATATTTAAGAGGTAATACAATGGAAGAAAAAGATGTAATTGATGTAGAAGTAGTGGAAGAAGAAGTAGAAGTGTTAGAAGATGGCAATACAGAAAAGCCTGTAGAGGAAGAAAAAGCGACTTATAGTGATAGTGAAATTGATGAAAAAGTAAGCTTTTTAAAGGATTGTCTAAAGGATAACAATTATGAAGCAAGTGATATGAGTAATCGTATCGCAAAAGAAATTGCTAATAACTCAAAAGAGTATTTAGATAATGATACGTTTTTATGGGTGATGTATGCGTATGCTTTAAAATATGCGAAGGAAGAAAATAAAAATGCGGAACGTTATTGTTATATTCGCATGAAAAACATCTTAGATGCAGAAGAAGGGAAAGATCGTAAACCACGAGCTTTAACATTTGTAAACAATTCATTAAATGAAAAAATTAAGGAAGAAGTAGCTTTAAACACAGCGTTTATGAATGATGTCATCAAAGGCATTAGAAAACAGTTTTTAGTAATGGAAGTGATCATGCTTATTATTTTTGCTTTTGTGATTAAAGTATTATTAAGCTACACCATTTTAATGACGATCTTCTTTACTTTTGTTGTGGATGCATTCAACTATGCCTTTACTTTTAAAAATTTAAAGAAGAAATACTATGTGAATCAAACGAACACTTCTAAATCTTATTGTCAAGATGAGGAGTTAATTGAATTTGATCGTCCTGTTGCTTTTTCTTAAAGAAAAGAGAGATTGAAACGTTATGTTTTGATCTTTTTCTTTTCTGCTTATCCTTTTTAATTTCGACAACTAATATGGGAAACTGTGTGAAAAATTGCTATTTTAAGCATCTGTGATATAATAACGTGGTA
>SAAR01000859.1 GCA_009916335.1 Erysipelotrichia bacterium
AAAAATTAAATCTGGGTTTAGTAAATATCTGCTTAACAATTCGTTTAACAAATTCAGTCTTGGATATAATGTTATTTCAGGATCGATTCATCCTACAAAGTTCACTAATGAAGAAGGAAGTCCTCTAAACGAGGTTTTGTCGAGTGATCTTGGTGTATTACATGATAATACGAAACCACCGTTAGATTCTTATCTTTTTGAAGAAGTCTTTTACGACTCAGAGCTTGAACGACTCAACATCACAGATGGAGAGATCCAGTCTGTAGCTGTTTTTACAAAGATACCGAAGAACTCCATTAAGATCCCGGTAGCAGGTGGATACACGTACTCCCCTGACTTTGCATATGTTGTCAAAACAACAGACGGTGATTACTTAAACTTTATCATTGAAACAAAAAATGTAGATGGTAAAGATAGTTTGCGGCTTGAAGAACAACGCAAAATAGCACATGCTCAGGCATTGTTTAATCAAATAAGCAAAACAATCAAGGTTGAATTCATGACTCAATTTGCTAATGATGAGATTTATGAGTTAATAAAGAACGCACAAGCTTAGTTCTTAGTGATGAAGGAGGGTTTCACCTCCTTCATTAAAATAAATATGTCATGAAGAAACATAGATGAAATACTCAAGCTTACAAGAATATTTGGACGATGTTAAAAGACGGGAACAACATAAAAAGCGCCTTGCTGATAAGTTGTTTTACACCGTCAGATCTGGCTCATCAAATGAAATACAGACAGTAATAAAAGCATGTTCTGATGCTGATGTTGATTTTAAAACTATCAAACATGATTACTTGCTTGAATACTTTGATTCCTTCTATAACCGCACTTCAAACACTCCTTCAATTCTCATCGTAAGATTACTTATCAGCTATCAAAATAAAATCTCTCATAAAGCTGTTTTATCCTTTTACCAAAATATCTTTTATAAGCATTTATTATCAGATGAAGAACTAACAGAACTGAGTTCTTTAATCACTTCTCATAAATAAACATCCTACCTACTCCTTTTGTCCTGATATTTTAAATTAAAAGATACATTTATCTTATTAAATTTGCTTTTAATCGGAAGATGCGTTAATTCTTTTAATATCAACAAAAGGAGATTTATTATGAATAAACCATCAGAAAATAAAAAGGTTGGGTTTTTTGAAAAGCATGGCATGGCATTATGTTTCATCATTCCTGTTTTACTTATTATCATATGTTAATTAGCCTCAAATATGGTTCACTTTTCTTGATTTTTTACGGTTCGCTTTGCAGAGAAGTTTTCCATTCCAATAATGTTGTGAATAGCCTACA
>SAAR01000860.1 GCA_009916335.1 Erysipelotrichia bacterium
TTGGTCACTTTAATATACTGAAAATCACTGAAATAACCAAAGATTTCAAGGATTTTCAACCTAGCTTTTTTCGTTAATACTTACTTGCGAAACTTAAATATTATAATTGCAATATGAAAAAATAACTTCAAAAGAAATACCTATTATCTACTTGATGTATGAATATTTGTTTAGCGTATTAGCAAGGTGATTTATTAAACAAAATGATGTTTGACAGCATATGTAAATAAAATAATTTATTAATTCATTTGCTGTTATTAATAATATTTGTATATTTGCAGCGTCTTAAGAAATAGATGCTGAAAGTTAACAATAAAATTGTCAATGAAGCAGAAGTAATTCTAATATATAAATCACTTAAGTTCTAATCGAACTTAGGTGAGAAGTGTGAATAAACCTTTTTTATTAACTAAAAGTAATACTTATGAAAAGAAACATCTTTTTGTTGATGTTGTGCTTATTTGGCTTGATAGGGGCTATGGCGCAGACTAAAACTGCTACAGGTGTGGTTACTGATCAGGCGGGTGAGGCCGTTATTGGTGCGTCCGTGATTGTGAAAGGTACCACGAACGGTACCATTACGGATCTTGATGGTAAATTTACCTTAGGCAATGTGAAAAACGGAGATATTATCCAAATATCATTTGTCGGTTATAAAACGCAGGAAATTAAGTTTGCCGGACAAACGTTGAATGTCATCTTACACGATGACACAGAAGTTTTGGATGAAGTGGTGGTTACAGGTTATGGTGGTTCTCAGAAACGTGCGACGTTGACGACTGCAATCTCAAAACTGGACAACTCTGTTTTGAAAAATGCAGCGTTCAGCAATGCAGGGCAGTCTTTGCAAGGATCTGTAACAGGGCTTCGGGTGGTAAACACTACCGGTCAACCGGGTACGAATCCGGATATTACATTACGTGGTGGGGCGACTATCACTGGTGACAACAGTAATGCTTTGGTTGTTGTGGACGGTATAGTACGTAATAGTATGTCGGATGTTAATCCTTCTGATATTGAATCTATCCAAATTTTGAAAGATGCGGCTTCTACGGCTATTTACGGGGCTCGCGCGAACGGTGGTGTTATCTTGATTGAAACGAAAAGTGGAAAGGAAGGAAAAACTTCAGTTAATTATAAGTTCAAGATAGGCAAAAATTTCACTCGTAAGGGATATGAATTTGTAAATGCGGAAGATTATATCTATTATAACTCAAGTTTCGGATTTAGGCTGACATCCTAATTATAGACATAAAAAAGGCTTTGAGAATTTCCGTAAATATGGGAAATTTAGTAAATTAGCAGTG
>SAAR01000861.1 GCA_009916335.1 Erysipelotrichia bacterium
GCACAACAAAGATTACTTGAAGTCATTCAACATGATATTGCTGGAAAAAACGTTGTAGTGTTTGTTGCTTATACTAATAATGAAGATAAAGCAAAAGAAATCAAAGAAGCTTTATTACAAGAACGCCCTGATTTAATCATCGAATTAGTGCCTTTAACACCTGTAGTTGGAGCACATGCAGGACCAGGAACAATCGGCTTGGGTTACATAGTCTTATAAAAAGGATGGTGGATATGGTATCTCCAAAAGATGTAATTAATGAATTATTAGTAGATGTATTCAATCATATTTTAAGTATTGAAAATGAAGTCCTTAAAAAGCGTGGTGTTAAACTTTCGATGACTGAAGTTCATGTTTTAGAAGCTATTCGAAATACTGAAATACCCACAATGGGGAATGTAGCTCAAAAACTAAGAGTTACTTTAGGGACGCTTACTACATCTGTCAATGTATTAGTTAGAAAAAACTACGTTTATCGGTATCGAGACGAAGCTGATCGAAGAAAGGTGTTTTTAAAACTTAATGAATCTGCTATTGAAGTTCTTAAAATTCACGATGAGTTTCACAATGAAATGATTTCGTCTATGTTTAGTGATTTAGAGTTGGAAAAAGATGAAGTTTTAATGAAATCTTTAGAAAACATAAGCAATTATTTTAAACAAAAGTATTGAAACTTGTACAGTATTCGTCGAATACTGTACTTTTTTTTATTTTTGTATTTATTTTATAAACATAATATTATAAAATAATATTATGAGTTCAAGAAAGTAGGAGGTAGCAGTATGAAACAGTATGTTTACGGAGTTGACGTTGGAGGCACTAACATTAAGTTTGGATTATTTGATGTAAATGGCATGTCGATGATCGATCAACAAGAGATACTTACACCAAATAAAGATCACGATACCACTATCTTTCACGCGATTTACACTGTGATTAGCAATATGAACACTAATAATCATTTGTCTTTTGATGATGTTAAAGGTGTTGGTCTTGCTGTACCTTGTCCAGTAAAAAACGGATTTGTAAAAAAATGCCCCAATTTAAAATGGAGCAATTTTGACATTGCCGGATCTATGAAGACTTATTTGCCAAAGCACATGAAAGTTGTTGTATCAAACGACGCCACGGTTGCTGCTTTTGGAGAAAATATGAGTCTTGAAGAACCATATATGAATGCAGTTTTTTACACTTTAGGAACAGGTGTTGGCGGGGGAATCATCATTGATGGAAAAATATTAGAAGGAGGAACAGGACTGGGCGGCGAAATAGGTCATATGCATATTTACGATGAAGAAGAAGAAACT
>SAAR01000862.1 GCA_009916335.1 Erysipelotrichia bacterium
TCAAGTATATAAAAACTGCGCCAAATATTAAAACGAGAAAAATATCAAAAATCATTGTTAATACTCCTAAATTTATTTATTTAATTGATATAACACATATTGCTTATATCGGTCATGATTATCAAACAGGTCAGTATGATTTCCTATTCCTGTAATCATACCGTTTTCTAGAAAAAATATTTTGTCTACTTTTTCTATTGTAGATAATCTGTGGGCTATCATAATGGTGCATTTTAGTTCAGAGTATTTTTTAAGAACTTTTATTATGTTCTGCTCGCTCTCTGCATCCAAAGCGGATGTTATGCTATAATTAAATAGCAATCCGGTTAGGTTGCGTAGGACTGTTTCTTGCTTTTTTAGTGAGGAGCAGTCCTCTTTTTTTGCTAATTTTTCATTCTGTCTAAAGACTCTTGCTTAATTCTTTCAAGCACTTTTTGGTTTTCTGTAGTGGTTTCGTTTTTGTAATCAGGGTTATACCAGTCTGGAGTTCTACTGCCAGGGGGAGCATTTTTGGTTTTTCCTGAGTTATCATACTTGTCATCAATCCAGTTTTGGGAGCTTTCTTTTTGGAAAGTGAATTCATATCCCAAAAGCTGATTGCCTCGACGTCGTGATTTGATTTTGTGAACTTTCAGTCCCTTAAAAATCGAGGGTAGCTCAGTCATCACTGGTTTTAATACTCGGCTATCAATATGTGTTGGTTTGTAACTTTTGGGTATACTTAAAAGATTCCTAAAGTCTTCTAAATCAACTTTCCAAAAGCCTGTTTTACGGTATTGCTTTAGGAAACGATAGACTGTTTTAGAATAAACAGATTTGAGAGTTGCGAACTCAAAGAACTCAAATTGTGTCCAATTTCCAGTATCGATGTTTAGCTTATTTAGGATATATTCCATTTTTCTTGATACTTCAACAATCACGCTTTGTGTATCTAAGTCAACGGTGAACTCTTGAAACAAAGGCATAGCCTTAAAGATATTATTTTCAGTATGAAAGTAGACTAATTGTGACAGCTTTTTAGATACTGAAATCATAGTATTATTCCAACGTTCAGGTTTCTTTGGATCGAATTTTACATACTCACGCAAATCATAAGTATCAAATTTAATTTCTTTACAGCCCTCATCACGAACTTGAGTCAATATTGCAAATAAGAAATTCATTTCTTCCGCAGTCCATTTGCCTATAGATAGTGTGTTCATCTCGTTTTTATAACGTGTTACCTCTTTCATAAACAACCTCCTTTCTTTTTGTTGTTTTAATTATATCAAAAGACTTTTAAAGACACAAATATTTTTTTGATG
>SAAR01000863.1 GCA_009916335.1 Erysipelotrichia bacterium
AAATACCACTGATAAACACTTTTAATTCCCTCTTCTAACGCCATTTTATGTCTCCATCCTAAAGAATGAAGTTTGGTTGGATCTGTTCGTTTTATCATTGTTCCATCAGGCTTTTGAGTATTGAATACTAGTTCACCCTTAAATCCAATGATCTCTCGAATCAAAGTTGCTAACTCTTTTATAGATACATCTACACCTGTTCCTATGTTAATATGCGTATTTCTTACTTCTTTAACGTTTTCATCATAGGTATCTTTAAAGTCTCTACTTTCCATTATGTAAACACAAGCATCTGCCATATCTTCTGAATAAAGAAATTCTCTTCTTGGTTTCCCTGAACCCCATATCTCTACTTGACTTTCATTGACTCCAAATTTAGCCAAATACTCTTTTGCCTCTTCTATGGTTGATACGTGTAAATCCTTAATCACTTCATCATATTTTTTTTCATTTAAAAGTTTTGCACAGTGTATTTTTCTAATCAGTGCAGGTAGAACATGGGATGTTTCAAGATCAAAGTTATCATTGGGACCATAAAGATTAGTGGGCATCACGCTGATGAAATTTGTACCGTATTGAAGGTTGTAACTCTCACACATTTTTATGCCTGCAATTTTTGCTATGGCATAAGGTTCATTGGTATATTCAAGTTCACTGCTTAAAAGATACTCTTCTTTCATAGGTTGAGGAGCGTTTTTAGGGTAAATACATGTGCTTCCTAAAAACAGGAGTTTTTCAACACCATGAATATAGCTCTGATGAATAATACTGTTTTGAATGGCAAGATTTTCATAGATAAAATCTGCTCTGTATGTATTGTTTGCAACAATCCCCCCGACTTTAGCCGCCGCCAAAAAAACATACTCAGGTTTTTCTTGCTTAAAAAATTGCTCGACTGCTTTTTGGTCAATCAAATCAAGCTCAGCATGTGTACGGGTAATGATGTTGGTATACCCTTTACATGTAAGGTTCTTTACAATAGCAGACCCTACAAGACCTCGGTGCCCTGCAACATAAATTTTAGATGTTTTTCGCATTACAATTACTCAAAATAACTCATAATTTTATAGCCACCTTCTTTAAGATAAACGTCTTTTCTCATAAGTTTTAGGTCACTTTTCATCATATCATCCACAAGATTTTGAAGATTGTACTCTCTATTCCATCCTAGTTTTTGCTCTGCTTTACTTGGATCGCCCAAAAGAAGATCAACTTCAGTTGGTCTAAAGTAGCGAGGATCAACCGCTACAACCTCTTTGCCTATTGTTACCTGATATTCTGGGTTTGTGCAGGCTTTAAC
>SAAR01000864.1 GCA_009916335.1 Erysipelotrichia bacterium
TATGTCCGAGTTCAAGATGGCGCAAGCAATAGCTAGTGAATTTGACCGCTCAATCAATGTGGCACGTCGTCTAATTCGTACTGAGGCTAATTATATGGCCAACCAAGGAAAGCTCAAAGCGTGGCAATCTAGGAGCATAGAAAAGTATCAGATTATAGCAATACTAGACTTACGTACCTCTGAAATATGTCAACATCAAGACCATAAAATCTATTTAGTTGAAGATGCTGAGGTCGGTGTGACAATGCCACCATTCCACCCATGGTGTAGGTCGATTATTGGATACTACTCAGAACGATTGGCCAATACACCTAGAAAAGCTATTGATCCGATTACTGGTAAGACAGTTGATATCAAAGGTGATTCAATTTATGACGATTGGATGGATAAGCTCAAGGAGCTACATTCTGATGATGAGATTGAGAAGATGAAGCAAAAAACTATCAATTTAAAAACTGATAGTGCTGATTATCAGAAAATCAAGTCAATACTTGGTAAGGATGCACCTAAAACGCTGGAAGATTACCAAGTATTGAAGTATAATGGTGGTAGGGACTGGAAGCTAACTAAACTTGATTATCAAAGAAGAAAAAGACTTACTGAAAATCAGGATTTAAAATTACCAAATTCTAGTACCACTACTATTGATGATAGAAAATTTACAGAATATCTATTTGGTGGTAAAAATGACTTAGGTTTGATAAAAGGTAGATTAATAACTGATAAACTTGGATATTCACTTGATAATTATAGGGATTTCAAAAATCAGATATTGGCTAGAGCTAATGATTACCCCGTTACTATCAAACGTAAAAACGAGTTTGGTACAGGCTATGAACAGAAAATGATCATGTATGGCCCTGATAAAAAACCTATTAATATTGTTGCTGGTTGGTCAGCCAAGGGTAACAACACACACCTGAGTAGTATAATGATAAAGGAGGCTAAAAATGAAAGTAAATGAATATGATACAGTTTTGTTAAAAGATGGAAGAACTGCAGCTATTGTAGAAAAATTTGATGAAACTCATTTTTTAGTCGATGTTGGAGACGGTCCAAAAGATTGGGACACTATCTTTATCACACTAGACGATATTGAAAAAGTAATACCGAAAAACAAATAAGCATTTAGCGATTAAGCTAGGTGCTATTTTTATACACAAATAAAGCAGTTGTCACACAGACAGGTGATTTTCTTATGCTCAAAGGAGGGCAACAAAATGGATTTTGGACAAGCACTGATACAAGTAAAATTAGGAAAAAGTATTAAAAGAAAAGGGTGGAACGGTAAAAATCAAT
>SAAR01000865.1 GCA_009916335.1 Erysipelotrichia bacterium
AAGGCATTTACGGGAGAAAAAATCGGCTCAAACATGAAGAAATGAAATGACTGAGTCAGCCGAGAAGAATTTCCCCGCTTATTCGCACCTTCCTTAGCTCAAGTTCGCTTTAATTTAAAGGTTTAAAGTAATAAAAACAGGTGTGAAATTATATCTCTAATAAAATTAAGCTATTACTTAATTGGTGGGGTGAATATTGTTGCTTATTTTATAACTAAACGATAATACACATTGCAAATATAAGTTTGGGACATGGTGATGATGTCAATAAATGGAGTTGGAAGCATTTAATGTTCATGCTAATGGTTCGCTTTGTGATATTTAATATTCTTCATTTATAAATGAGGTGTTGTAAATGTGGAATAAGGAAGCCGCTATAAATTTTGTTAGACATAATGCTCATCCACACGCTACGGGTTATTGTGCCAGGGCAGTAACAGCAGCTATCGAACATGGCGGCGTATCATTACATCATGATAATGCTAAAAATATGGGTAAATATTTAGTATTAGCTGGTTTTCGTGAAGTATATGGGAATCCTATAAAAGGTGATGTTGCTATAATCCAACCATATACTGGAGGAAATACAGCAGGTCATATGGCGATTTTTGATGGGCATTACTGGTGGTCAGATTTCAAGCAGGAACATGGCGTGTACCCCGGGCCTGGTTATCGTAAAAGTCAGCCTTCGTATAAATTATATAGGCACAACTGATGAAGCGATTAATATTATTTACTTTTCTATTCTCATCATTTGCTATGGCAGAAATAGTTCCTGCTGATATGCAAGCATTAAAATTCAATGCCTGGTATATAAAGCAGATTGCTCATAATATCATTCCAGTTGCAGATAACCCGACGGCATTAGAGCCTTTTGTTAGTATTGATACATTGAATGAATTAAAACAAGCTTATATGAACAATGAGCTTGAAGAGGATTATTTTCTAAAGGTTCAGGATTTTGCAAATGAAGACTGGAGTAAGCATATTAGTATTGATCTAACTATAACTGATCCTATTTGTACCAATGTCTATTTAACATTTGGAACAGGTGAGTCATCTCAAAAAGTCATTGACTGCATGGTAGAAGAAAATGGTGTATGGAAAATCAAGAGCGTGGCTACTCGCCATTAGTTATTGTTTTCACCAATTGAAAATAATCCTGCGGTAATGGCTTCTTCGATGGCGCTCGCAGGTTTGGTTTTACTGACTGCAAGCAACGTAACTTCTTCTGAAGACCGCCCGCAACGCGTCGCGGCGGCTGAGATTTTGTCCCGGACATGTGCCAGGTTATGCGCG
>SAAR01000866.1 GCA_009916335.1 Erysipelotrichia bacterium
GCTCAATACAAAGAAGCCGTTAGAGTTTTTGGTCATACAGACTTAAACATATATTTTGTAGAGGGAAACCATTCTGCTTGGGCAAAAAATGCCGTAGGGGCAGATATGGGACTTCACTTGGACCAGACTCTAGAAAATATGCATTATCTAGGTCACGATATGGCTGTGATGAAAATTGGGTCAGTTGACGTTATGTTATGGCATGGTCTTGATGGCAATAGTTATGCTTTATCATATAGATTGCAGAAGATTATTGAATCATTCCAGGGAGGAACAAAGCCAAATATATTGATTTGTGGTCATACTCACAAAGCTATCTATATTTTTGAAAGAAACGTACATGCTCTGTCAGCTGGATGTATGCAATTTCAGACTCCATTTATGAGGGGAAAGAAAATTGCGTCTCATACAGGATACTGGATTATTGAATTTGAAGAGCGTAATGGAGAGGTTTTAAGCTTTACTCAAACTTTTTATCCGCTATACAAATAATTTCTTGAAAAACATTTGGTAGATTAAAATTTTATTCATATATTTGTGGCTGTAATCGAAACTCATTGATTACAGCCATTTTTATAAGTATGAAGCTAACAAACAAATTGAAAAAAGGTATAGATGAATATTTTAATAAAGTATCATCTGAAGAATTGAATGAAAAGCTTGTAAATAAGTACAACTTTAAACAAATAAATATTGAAATGGAAAAAGAATTCGTTTATTTAGTTGAGGCTCGAGCTGGAGACGAGTATGAGTCATACAAAGAATTAATTGGAGTTGCAAAAACTCAAGAAAAAGCTGAAGAAATTGTTCAAGACTTTAACAATCGCTTTGTTGAAGGGTTCATTAAAATGCCTATGAGTGTTGACTTTTTCGATGAACATATATGCGAGTTAAGCGATGAATCAGATGATTCTGCACCAAAGTATCGCGATTACCTAGGATACACGGCACAACAGTGGGAAGATATGGAGAGCATTATTAGGATTACAGATTATGGATATTCTCCAGCATATATAACAAAAATAGAATTACAATAAAAAACAAACGACATGAGACAGTACTTAGATTTGATGAAAGAAGTCCTTCAGTATGGAGAGCTTAAAGAACAAGCAAGACCTGGAATGCCTAGAACATTAGAGCTATTTGGGAGAATGATGAAGTTCAATCTTCGAGAAGGATTTCCATTACTTACAACCAAAAAGATGCACTATAAAGGCATTATTGCAGAATTATTGTGGTTTCTTTCAGGATCAACAAATGTTTTTATAAGACTAAAAACGGTATCATTATACTTCCAT
>SAAR01000867.1 GCA_009916335.1 Erysipelotrichia bacterium
CTTGGTCACGTTTGCGTTGCTCCTGACCTTCTTTTGTCCTCCATTTTTTACGTGATAGGTTCTGCATCGGTGGTCGATCTAGTTCAATAGCTTTTGCTAAATACAAAATAGACTTGTCAAAATCTTTTGCATCTTCTGCTTTTTTAGCTAAATCGATCATTATGTTTTTTTGTTCTTCTAGCGTTCTATGGCTAACACGAGATTTTAAACCTAATTTTTTTAAATGCTGATTTTGAACTTTTGCCCAATCTTTACGCCATTCATGCAAAGTTTTTTCTTCATCCCATTCACGTACTTTTTTTCCGAAGCCATCTGGCTTTATTTCTCTTGTAGTAATCATAACGTGTGCATGTGGATTTTTATTATCTTTATCATTATGTAAAACAAAGTCACATATAATGCCTTTATCGACAAAACTTTTTAATAAAAAATCTTTCATTAGTTCTATATTTTGTTCATTCGATAAATCACGGGGCAAAGTAATTTTGAATTCTTTTGCGGTTCTAGCATCCTTTCGCCTCTCTGTTTGTTCGACGAAACACCATAAATCGTTGCTAGATTTTTTCAAAAAATCGGGCGTGTTATCAGGTGCTAATATTTCAGCATAAACCAGATCATCACGGTTAGCTGATTTCTCGCCGTGTATTTCTCCTGTTCGTTTATCTATCATGACGGAACGATGACGATAAGCCGCCTTTGCAACTGAGCTGACACCATCAGAACGGCTGACGTTCTGCATTTCTAACCTATATAAAGCCATATGTTAATACCTCATAAATAGAACCCCTATTTTTGTTTTGGGTTTTGGGTTTAGTTTTTCGTAAGAAAAACAGGTTTTAGCCGTCGGCAGACCCCGGCATTGTTTACAATGCGTAACCGGGCATTCCTTATCTTTTATTTTTTCGCTGACGCTCAAACTAAAAGAGGAATGAAAACCTATATAGTTTTTCTTTCGCTGATATATATAAATTAACTCTGATTAAATTAAAGTCAAATTTGACAATATTTAAAAGTTACGATATTGAATAAAATATAATCTATATTTTGGGTGATAAAATGGATAAAAAAGAAATAGAAAAAAGACTATTGATTTTTACAAGCGAGATCGACATTGAAGATATTAAAAACGATTTCATCAATAACGAAATTAATGAAGATGCTTTTACTGGCTATTTAAAGCTGTATTACGCTATCGATGATGCAATCTATAACAATAAAAGATCATTGTTTGAAGCGTTGATATATTTGATAAATAAAGATCGTGAAAATAAAGACCATGATGAACAAATTATAACTG
>SAAR01000868.1 GCA_009916335.1 Erysipelotrichia bacterium
ACATCTCAAATGGATTAAGTCAAATGTATAAAGCGCTTTTGGGAAATGGCGAACCAATACTAGTAACCGCTTCAGAAATTGTAAATATCAGAATTTTACAATAAGCTAAACCTGTCACTTTCACGACTCTAAATTTAAGCAAATTACTCGTTTTCTCATATTTTGTTTTTTCATAATTTAAATTGGCTGAAAACTGGCCGAGAAAACTTTAATTTTTATCTGAATTTTGGTGAAAAAGATGAAACTATACATAAAGGATACTGAGGTCCATAATAATATAATAATGATAGATGGGAAGCAGGGAATCATTTTAAAAATTTGACTGCCCATTGGGCAGCAAAATCACGATTAAGGTTAAACTGTTTAGAGCACAATTCATTCTGAATCGCAACTCTTTTGAAATTCATGAGCAATATTGCTTCGAGAATGTTTACCATAGAAATTATTTGAATACTAAAAATATATTCTAAAGTATGTACAATTATTTCACTCAAATCTTTAAGTCGTTTGAATCTTGATTTTGGGTCTTTTTGTTTTTGTTGGCCGGATAAGTGTAGTTGTTTTCGCAGTTGTAAAAGTCTGTCCTGTCATCAAGTAACCTGTCATATTTTCTGTTTCTACCACACGCTTAACACCCTGTACAGCAACAAGCCATGCATCCGCAGCAGCACAGAATGACCAGAACGATTACAACGATGACAACAATACCCACGCTAATAATCACCCAAGCGAGCCAGTTCAGCTCAGAATCTGAGCAGTACGCTCCACCGTAGGCGTATTTTACAACTTGGGTTTTCCCTGAACCGTCAGTAAAGGTAGAGATGTAGCCATTGGGAACGTATTTAATTGTTGTGAGGATACACACCAAGCCACTATTGATGCACGGGTTGCCAACTTTGAGGCACATAGCGTCGTCTGGGCATGTTTGTGAGATTCCTGTTTTAAAATTTTCACATATTCTTTATAAAGACACAGTTAAAAGCATGAACTTCAGCGTGGTGTGGTTTTGTTGTCTGATTATAATGTACACAATACATTTTATCATCAGAACTTTCTTTATTTTGGTTTACTTTGTTAAATTAAAGACAAAAAATCTACTAAATGGTTATAAAGAATAAAATTAAACGCTATTTTTAAGATACATAAATCTGACGTCATGCCAAAGTTTGGATCTTTGAATCGCTCGACACTGATAGATGTACTCTCAAGACAAAGATGATTTGGTACGATTGAAAATTCGTAGCATAAGTGGAGGCGGTTAATGTGAAATGAAGCATATAAATCTCCCTTTAAGAC
>SAAR01000869.1 GCA_009916335.1 Erysipelotrichia bacterium
AATGTAGATGTCGGTTAGCCTCTGTTTACACGCTAACCTTGTAGCTTTTAAATGTGCCTAGTTATCCCCCACGCTCTAGGCACTTTTAAGAGCTTTTAAATGGGTGTCCGTAACCTGAATCGTACGGTGGAAGTAATTACCACTACGGACATCTTTTTAAGGGCTAACTTTAGCTAAAAGCGTGGGAACTTTTAACTACTCCTTAAATAACAATCCCGAAAGTATAAAGATGGAATACTTAGATTTTATTAAATCTAAAAAGCCAAAAAGTGAGGCGGTAGGATTCAAAATACCATCAAGCTTTATTAATAGCAATGCTTTTGACTATCAAGCAGATATTATAGATAGGGCTTGTTTTAATGGTCGTTATGCGCTATTTATGGATACTGGACTAGGTAAGTCGATATGTCAGATGAACTACGCTGATGCTGTGCATCGTCACACAAATAAAGATGTGTTAATGATAGCTCCTTTGGCAGTTTCATATCAAATGGTACAAGAGGGTAAAAAGTTTGGTTATGAACTTAACCATTGTAAAACCAAAAATGAAGTAAAAAAAGGGCTTAATATTACCAACTATGAAAGCTTACATAAGTTTGATACTTCTCACTTTGTTGCAGTTGTTTTGGATGAAAGTTCTATTTTAAAAGGTTTTGATAGTAAAACTAGAAAAACACTTACAGAAGGATTTAATCAAACTAGATTTAAGTTAGCGTGTACGGCTACTCCATCTCCAAATGATTTTGTAGAACTTGGAACGCATAGCGAGTTTTTGGGTAACTTTACAGTTTCAGAAATGAAGATGATGTATTTTACACAAGATAGGGCAAATGTTCAAGACTATATTTTAAAAGGTCATGCTGAAGCTGAGTTTTGGGAATGGATAGCTTCTTGGGCTGAATGTATAAGTAGTCCATCTGATTTAGGATATGACGGGTCAAAGCATATTTTACCATCATTGAACGAAATATATCACGAAATAAGCCACGATGATACATCATATCTTAGTAATGGGTCATTGTTTGAGTTTTCAGAAAGCAACGCTACTACAATAGGAAAAAACAAGCGTAAAACAATCGAGAAAAGAGCTGAAAAAGTAGCTACTTTACAAGATGGCAAACCGCACTTAGTTTGGTGTGACACAAATAGTGAAGCTGATTTTTTAAAAGAAGCTATGCCTTATGCTATTGAAGTGAGAGGCAATCACAAAGATGAGTACAAGGCTGAAATGGCACTTGCATTTGCTAATGGTGAAATAGGTACTTTAATTAGTAAGGCTTCTATTTTTGGATATG
>SAAR01000185.1 GCA_009916335.1 Erysipelotrichia bacterium
ATCTGATAGTGCACACTCACTAGGTGCTAGTTATAAGGGGAAACCAGCGGGTTCCCTAGCAGATTTTACCTCATTTTCTTTCCATGCAGTTAAGAATTTTACAACTGCTGAAGGAGGTAGTGTGACATGGAGACCACATCCTGATTTGGATGATGAAGAGATGTATAAAGAGTTTCAGATTTACTCTCTTCATGGTCAGACAAAGGATGCATTAGCTAAGACACAATTAGGGTCATGGGAATATGACATTGTTATTCCTGGTTACAAGTGTAATATGACAGATATTATGGCTGGTATCGGTTTGGTACAGTTGGAACGTTACCCATCTCTGTTGGAACGTCGAAAAGAAATTGTCGAAAAATACAATGCAGGCTTTGAAGGAACATTGATTAAGCCGTTGGTACATCAGACCGAAGATAGACAATCATCTATGCACTTGTATATCACCCATCTGGAAGGCTTTACTTTGGAACAACGAAATGAAGTGATTAAAAAAATGGCTGAAGCAGGGATTGCTTGCAATGTTCACTTCAAACCATTGCCTCTTCTCACAGCCTATAAGAATCTTGGTTTTGATATGAAAGATTATCCGAATGCCTACCAGTATTTTGAAAATGAAGTTACACTTCCTCTTCATACCAACTTGAGTGATGAAGAGGTGGAGTATGTGATAGAAACGATTAAACGCATTGTGGTAAGTATATGAGTTATTTAGTTACAATTATTGTACCAGTTTTAAATGAAGAAAATTATATCGAGGAGCTTTTGACTTCAATTGAGCGACAGTCATACCCTTTTTCAAAATTTGAGGTTTTTATAATTGATGGTTGTTCATCAGATAATACAATAAAAAAAATTAATGCTTTCATTCCTAAGAGTCAATTGAACATATCTATGTTTGAAAATCCAAAACAATCTCAGGCTTCAGCGATGAATATTGGAATCAGACATTCAAGTGCTAAGTACATTATTAGGTTAGATGCTCATGCTAATTATCAAAGTAATTATATTGAAGCAGCGGTAGAACTACTGGAGGAGACTGGGGCTGATAATGTAGGTTTTTATATTGAATCTAGTGGAAAAAATCAATTTGCTAAGCGGGTGGCTCGCATTCAGAGTTCAAAGTTTGGTGTAGGTAATTCTAATTTTAGAACAGAAAACACATCAACCGTAGAAGCTGACACAGTTCCGTTTGGTGCATTTAAAAGAGAGACATTGATTGAAATAGATGGCTTTGATGAACGATTTCTTTGCAATGAAGATAATGATATCAATAACCGCATATTAAAAAAAGGTGGTAAAATTTTACTATCAGATAGGAGTGGCGCAACCTATTATGCTAGAGATAATCTTTCATCACTCGTAAAAATGAGTTTAAGAAATGGGAAATGGAATATTATTAGTTTATTTTATAATTCTACGGCAATGAGATTAAGACATTTTGTCCCTCTTTTATTTACATCAAGTATTATTTTTTGTTTGATTCTAAGCTTTTTCTATATCCTATTTAAGTATTTGTTGATAGCTGAAATATTGTTGTATACAACTTGTTCAATGTATTATTCAAAATCAATATCTAAATCAATATCTGATTTTTTCTACACAATTTCTTTATTTTTTATTTTTCATTTTACTTATGGACTTGGATCGCTAATTGGAATTTTTAACTACATAAACTTATTGTTGAAGGAAAAAAATAACATTCAAAGAGGTTTGAATTTAAATGGATAAACTAACACCAGAAACATTACGGCAACTTCAACTGAAAACACTGGAAATATCCGAATATTTCGTTAACTTTTGTAAGAAGCATGATATTACATGCTACTTTTGTGGAGGAGGTTGTATTGGAGCAGTTAGGCACCAAGGATTTATTCCTTGGGACGATGACTTAGACTTTTTTATTCCTCGTCCAGACTATGAAAGATTAAAAAAAAAATGGATAGAGGAAGAACACGACTCACTTGAGTTGATTTTTCCAAGTGAAGTCTACAATGATCATAATATTTTTATGACTCTTCGGGATAAGAATACTACTCAAATTAAACCTTATCAACAATCTTTAGATATTAATCATGGAGTAGCGATAGATATTTTTCCAATCGATGGTGCTCCAAGTAGTAAAGTAAAGAGAAGTTTCCAATTATTTTGGGCATTAGTATATCAAATCTATTGTGCTCAGTTAGTTCCGACGAACTATGGGAAAATAGTCACTTATATTGGGAAATTTTTATTAAAAATTGTACCTTCAAAAACTGTAAAATATCAAATTTGGCATTTTGCTGAACAACAAATGTCTAGGTATGGTTTTGATGATTGCGAAATGATTACAGAATTATGTGCTGGTCCTAGATATATGAGAAACTTGTATCCCAAAAAAGCATTTGAAGATTCTATTTTTGTAGAATTTGAAGGAACTAATATGCCAATTCCTGAAGGATATGATGTTTACTTGCGTATAGCATTTGGTAATTATATGAATTTACCCCCCATTGAACAGCAACAAAGCCATCACGATGCTGTTTTCTTGGATTTAAATACAAGTTATACGAGATATAAAGGGATTTATTATTAAAAATGAAATCATATGAAGGAGTTGTTTTTTGGAAAAAGGTATTTTTGTCAGAATAGGAATTAGTGTCTTATATCTGACTTTAATTATTTTATCATTCTTGCAAGGGATTAACGAAGTATTTACGGCAGTACTAGTTGTTTGGACTGGAGTTGTTTTATACTGTTTCAGAGATTTACCGAAACATTTCACACTCTTTTCCTTTATGATTACCTTTTTTACTTTCCTATTGGGGAGAGATGCTACATATTTATTATTAGGAGCAAGAAGTTTTAGGATTATTACAGATGAATCAGCAAGTATTCATGCATATTGGTCGTTGTTGGTTTCACTTTTATTTATATTTTTGGGCTATTGTTTTACTCAAGAGTCTTCCTTGCTCAAGATTAGAAAAATACAAGCTCAACCTTCAGTAGCTTATACCAGTGCAATCAGAAATGTAGCAAAATATTCTTTTTATTTCACATACATATTCTTGGGTATAGCTCTAATATATCAAATTAAATATGTTATAAGTGTTGGCTATCTTGAATCGTACTCTTCCCTAGAGGCAGGTGCAGGAACGCCAAATTTTATTTCACGATTATCTTCATTTTCTCCATTTTTATTTTTCATTTTTCTAGCGACAAAACCAAGTAAAAAAGAGTCTTTTTTACCAATTCTACTGTATTTTGTTTATGGTTTATCTACTTTATTAACTGGTCAAAGATTTCCAGTTATTGCGGTGGTTTTGTTTTTGATGAATTATTATGTTTTCCGAAATAGAGAGGAGAAGTGGATTCAAAAATGGCATATTACTGCAACTTTAATTTCCATTCCTCTGGTATTATCTGGTCTTTTCTTAATGGATTATATACGACTATCTAAAGTTGTAGAATCTGTGAATTTCTTTGATTCAATCTTTAATTTCTTTGCAGTTCAGGGAGGGTCTATTAATGTAATAAAGTATGCTTATCTTTATCGGGATAGTCTTGCAGATACTCCATTTTATTCCTTTAATTCTATTAGGAGTAATATATTAAATATTAATGAGTTTTCAGGTAATACAGTACAACATGCATTATACGGTTCTTCAATGGCACATAGAATGTCATACATAATATACGGCGAGTACGCCTACATTCACGGAAGAGGTTCTGGTTCTAGCTATATTGCTGAATTATTCCATGATTTTGGTTATTTCGGAATCGCTATAGGAAGCATGTTTTATGGTTATCTTATTAAAAAGATTAGTTTGATAAAATTTAATCATTTCTTCAAAAACGCATTCCAACTTGCAATGTTATCTCCATTATTCTTGGCCCCAAGAGGCACTTTTGATAGTGTTATCGGTCAGCCATTTAAACGTTCAAATCTTTTTGTTTTGTTCATGGTGTTTATCGTTGCAAAAATTTTGTCAGACCGTGGTAGAAAAATATAGGAAGCATTCAATATGCGTACAAAATTAGCTCTAAAAAACACAATAGTCAGTTTAATCCTGCAAGTAATTACAGCAATCTCGGGATTAATTATCCCTAGGTTTTTTACAACCCAATACGGTTCAGCGGTAAATGGTTTAGTTTCTTCAATAAGTCAATTTATTCTTTACATGGGGTTGGTAGAAGCAGGGATTAGTGCAGCAGCTACAGTTAGCCTATATAAGCCGCTTGTTGAACAGAAATTTAGTGAAATTAATGAAGTTTTGTCAGCGGCAAAGTTATTTTATCGCAGGTCTGGAGTGATGTATTTAATTCTACTTGCAGGATTGTTGATTTTTTACCCTAAGGTAGTTGCCAGTGAAACAATTGATATCCCATTTATTCAAATGATGATAATTGTATTGGCAGCCAATAGTGTGATAGATTACTTTATTCTTGGTAAGTATAGAGTACTTTTGCTTGCTGATCAGCGAAGTTATATTATTTCAATTGCGCAGATTATTGGTGTTATTTTAACAACAATTTCTTCAATTATCTTGATACAAATGAATGCTAATGCAATTATTGTTAAAGCGGTAGCTTCAATAGTTTACTTGCTGAGGACAATATTTATTGTTTGGTTTGTAAAAAGGAATTATAAATATTTAGATCTATCAATGCCTCCTAGAAAAGCTGCCTTTTCACAACGAAGAAATGTTTTACTCCATCAAATTGCAGGCATGATTTGTAATAATACAGACATTATTGTGTTGACAATATTTCTAGGTAGCAGAGGTTTAGTTCTTGCTAGTATTTATACTTTATATAACCTAGTAGCCTATGCAGTAACAAACCTTTTCGAATCTTTATCTTTAGGCGTGAGGTCTTCATTTGGGCATTTAATGTCTGAAAAAGATAACGATAGGTTAGAGGAAGTTTATGGATTATTTGAATTTACTTATTTAATATTATTATTCGTGGTATATACTTGTATGGGAATACTTCTACAGCCGTTTATCGAATTATATTCGAAAAGTTTTAGCGATGCAGAACTATACTCAAATATGGTATACGTTGTTTTATTCACATTAATAGGTTTAGTTCAAAATTTTAGAATACCAGGTAGCACTATCCATGTTGCAGCTGGACACTTTAAAGAGACACAGTCAGCTGCTATTATTGAGGCCACTATCAATTTAGTATTATCTCTCACACTAGTTCCAACCTTTGGAATTGCAGGCGTTTTAATAGGAACTCTGATGTCTTACATCTATAGAACAAGCTTTACAATCTGGTATACAAATAAATATTTTTTCAAAGGTAGTTTAAAGAAAACAATTTTACGGGCATGTAGATCTGTTTCAATATCTATGATGATTATTATTCCAGCTCTTCATTTACTAACTCCTCGTATTTCTACATGGTCAAATTGGTTTGTTTCTGGTACTGGATTATTCTTGATAGCCACGTTATTCATAGGTGGAATCAATGTGTTGATTGAGCCTAAGGTTGCACGACACTTACTTCAAAGGTTTAAAAGGTAGGGGAATATAAATGGGAAATTTTTCTGATTGCTGTAATATAAGTATTCGTGTACTGATACGAAATATTTTTAAGATTTTTTATCTATTTCCAGTTAAGACAAATCGAATCATGTTTAAAAGCTTTTTTGGAAAAACATATACTTGTAATCCAAAATATATTGCTGAGTACATTAATGACAAGTTTAATGGAGAATATGAACTATTGTTTGTACTCGACAATCCTGAGAAACAAACAGTTCCTTCTGGAATTAGAGTAATAAAAAATAAGTCACTATTATTTTTCTTTTATCGCTTTACTTCAAAAGTGATAATTAGCAACATGACGGATGAGGTATATTTACCTAAAAGAAAAAGTCAAATTTTTATTCAGACTTGGCATGCTGGTGGAGCATATAAAAAGGTTGCAAATTCATATAAGGGGACACAGACACTAGCAACTAGGTGGCAAAACAAAATCGTTGCTAATGAAACGGATTATTATTTATCAAGTTCAGAATTATTTACTAAGTATAATATACGTGAAGCTTACAGCTATAACGGTGTTGTATTGCCGTTTGGCATGCCACGAAATGACCTTTTTTTTCATCCGAAACAGCTAGATATGGTTAATAAGAAAGTTGCCACTCAGTTTAATTTGAACGATTCATACGTTGTTCTATATGCTCCTACTTTCAGAGGTGATTACGCCCGTAATACTCCACTTGACTTTTCTTTACCAATTGATTTGATAATAAAAATTTTGGAAGAGAAAGTAGGCAAGCAAGTAACTGTATTTAATAGAGCACATTATAATTCTAATAGTCAATTAAATGTCTCAACTCAGTATCAAACTCAAGTAATAGATGTTTCAAATTATTCGGACATGCAAGAATTATTGGCAGTTACAGATTTGTTGATAACCGATTATTCGTCTAGTATGTGGGATTATTCATTGCTAAAAAAACCATGCATCTTCTATGTACCTGATTTATCAAAATACGACAGTGATAGAGGAATGTATACACCTGTTGAAGATTGGCCAGGTTATATTGCCCAAAATACCAATGAGTTAGAGAATATACTTAGGAATTTTAGTAATCAAAAGGTAATTGAGAAAGCAGCTACCCATCAAGAAAGATTCGGTTCTTTTGAATGTGGTAAAGCAACGGAGCAACTGGTTAATTTTATTTTGGAACAAATTTAGAAGAGGTAAATAATGACAGAAATGCCGTTAGTATCAGTAATAATCCCAGTCTATAATGTTGAAGATTATATAGAGGCGTGTGTCACATCGGTGCAAAAGCAAACACTAAAAGATATTGAGATTATTTGCATTAATGAT
>SAAR01000870.1 GCA_009916335.1 Erysipelotrichia bacterium
CACCTAAGGCTCATATGGCTCTTAAATCACTACTTAATTAATAGTGGAATTATTTAAAAGACTCTATTTTTTCTGCAATGAACTTTATATCTTTTTCACTTAATCCAGTTGCAATAGGCTTCATAACACCTTTCATTGGACCACCATAAGTTCCATCTTTATAGCCATTTAATGCATTAGTAATTCTTTCTTTACTCCATCCAGCGATGATAGCAGACTTATTCAGAGCTTGTTTAGAAGCATTAGAGCCATGGCAAGAATAACACTTGGATTGATACAAATCAGAGTAAGATGAAGGAGAAGAAGACAAGCTCGATTCAGAGCTTGGTTTTATATCTTGTGTAGCAAAATAGAGGCTACCAACCTTAGTTACACCACCTGACAAATCTTGACGCGATAGATTATCAAGATTCATCGTTGCTACTGATTGTGTACAGATTTTTTTTCTCTCCATATCACTGTAGTACTTTATAAATTCTGTACTTTTACCCTCATTATCTAATTTAACAAGAGTCCTAACAGAATCAGCATCATTACACATTAAGACACCCGCTTTTACTATAGCTGCATTTGCAGATACACCTAAACATGTACAAACCATAAAAATTTCAATCCATCGTCTCATCTACTATTCCTTCATGTATATTAATATCGAGTTATTGAATCGTATTTACCTTTGCATGTGTTAAATCCATCAGTCCATCCCTCCTTGTAATACTGGTCGGAATTACCTCTAGTGACATCCTTTCTATATTGATAATAAGGATTTCCAGCAGCTACATAACCACTACTACAACCATCATAAAAACCTTCTTGATATGGTTTAGGTCCATTTGGAATTTCATGAGCTTTTGGAGCACATCCAGAAAAGCCTATTACAACAATAATTAACATCAAGACTGTAAATTTCACTCTCATATTATTACTCCCGTTCATTTTATCGATAATATCATCTCATTAATCGTATAACAACAATATTTAAAAGGGGCTTATTTACCTTTTATTTAAAATATAAAGGGTTTATACACCTTGTTGTTAAATAAAGCGTGATTGATTACCTTTTTAACAAAGAAGGGGGATTAATGACGCAAAGAGATATGGCTGGATTTTTTAATATAGATGTAAAAACTCTTAGAACATGGAAAAAAACAAAGCCAAATTTATATAAAACACTTATAAAAGGTCTTGCTTTTGATGAGTTAATCAAAACAGAAGAAAATAATCTTCTTTGGAACGACATAAATGAAATAACCGCAGGTGTGCCTCAATACACAGAACACTGCCTGATACATC
>SAAR01000871.1 GCA_009916335.1 Erysipelotrichia bacterium
CTTTCCAGGTTGTGCAAAAAGGCCCTGATGTCGGTTTTTTCTTTTTCGTCGAACGTCGCCTGGACGTTGTCGAACTTCTTCTCGCCCCATATCCTCCTGTACGACCTCTTCGGCCTCGGGTCTGGCTGTTGGTTCACGGATTTTCTCGGCATGTAGATTGAGGTTGGTAAACAAAGACGGAAATTAGAAGTAGGTCGGGTCAGAATCTGCTACATCATCCATTAGTTTAAATTTTCCCCATCATTTCTTGCAATAATAGCATACGACCTGCGAACGATGAAGAACAATAATATTGGAAAAGCAAAAATGGAGAACAATAATTTCGGAGGTGTCAATCTCACGGTTTCAACATTTTTTTTGCTTGATATAAAATGGCAATTAACTTCGACAACACAAAAATTGAAGACATAAATTAACAACTCGGTAGAGCGCAACACGGAGACATGTAAATAGTTTACAGAAAGTGTGATGGTTTTATCTGTTGTTCAGATCTGATCAGACAACTCGATGTTGATAAACAGAGAAACACACATAGGTTCTTCAAACTTGAATAAGTCTAAGCGATTTTAGGAGGCGTCAATAATGACGCATCTGGATTATACTATAAGTTATCAAAACGTGATCTGAAAAATACTGGTGAGCTTACTGGTTATTACATCCATCAAGATCTGTTCCCGCTTTTCATGTCATGGTTGTGCCCGGTTAAGTTTTTATAATACTCTAAACTATTAAACTTAATACTTCACAAAGCTGCTCTTGATAAAGAAACTGACTTGGAAAAACTGATAGAAGAACAGAAGTAAAAGATTTATGCTTAATACGAAATCATAGCGCGTTAGGAAGAGATAATAGATTAAAAGACTGAGATGGTAGAAACGCTCGCCTAGAAAGCAGTAATAACTGTAGAGGAAGTTTTGCGTATTTATAACTCGAAAGATAAAGAAGGTAAAGACTGCTTATATATCTAAAGAGTTCAAAAAGACAACAAAAGAAAATACCCAGGACTGCTTGTTCGTACCTATGATTTGACACCCAATAGTGTTAATATATTTAAAGTAATACGTTAAGAACATAGAAAGCAAATAAAAGGAAATAATGTTTTTATGAAACTCGAGGACTTTGTTAAGATAGTTGATGATAAGATTAACAACAATAAGATACATCAAACCAACTGAGCTTACTATTGCGTGAGCGTTGTAAATTTTTTTTGACTAAACAAAAATGACCTTATAGATTATACCAGCAAACCTTCAAATGATTTAAAATCAACAAAACGTTGTCTACATCAGTAC
>SAAR01000872.1 GCA_009916335.1 Erysipelotrichia bacterium
TAAAATGGAAATTACGGTTTACAATCAGTTGGCCGATGACCAAAAAGTGATTTATCTATTCGTTTTGAAGCGAAAAAAATTGTACCACCTAGTTTAAAATGGGAGTTTTAAGTATGAGTAAAAAATTATGGATTTTCGAAAAGCCAAGTGTGGCAAAAAGTGTTGTAGAGTTATTACCTAAGCCACATACTAAAAAAAATGGCTATATAGAAACAGGCGATGGTGTTGTAACATGGTGTTTTGGACACCTTTTAGAACAAGTTCAGCCAAAAGAATATGACGAAAAATATGCAAAATGGGATTTAGATATTCTTCCGGTCATTCCTGAACAATGGAAATTGAAAGCCACGAAAGGCAAAGAAGCTCAGTTGAAAGTTATTTCTGACTTATTAAAAGACAAGCAAATAACAACTATTGTAAATGGTGGAGATGAGGGAAGAGAGGGGCAACTATTAGTTGATGAAGTTTTAAAATATTTTAAAAATAAAAAACCAGTGCTTAGATACCTTTCTGGTGCTAATGATTCAGCAAGCGTTCGCAAAGCTATAAATAATTTACAGGATAATAACAAGTTTATTAATCATTATAACGCTGCGTTGGGTAGAAGTCATGCTGATTGGATTATAGGTATGAATGGAACAATGGGAATGACTTCTCAATTAAACAAACAACAAAATAATAGAACATTAGTTTCTATTGGTAGAGTTCAAACCCCTACATTAGCTCTTGTTGTTAAAAGAGATTTAGAAATTGAAAACTTTATTCCACAAACATATTATGCTTTATCTGCTCAATTTATTGCTGATAATATTCCTTTCTGGACTCGTTGGCTTCCCAAAGGTAAATCCTTAGATCAATTAGAAAAACAAGACCTAAAAGAATCATCTGGTGAATTCGACGATGATGAAGAAGATGTTAATGGCGAAGATAATTCAACACCGTGGCTTAAAGATTCAAAAATTATCGATAGAGCAAAAGCAAAAGAAATTTTTGATAAAATAAAGCAAAGCGGGAAAGGTGAAGTGGTTGATTATATCAATAAACCATCAAAAGAATCTCAGCCTTTACCTAATGACTTAGGAGAGCTTCAAAAGATAATGAACAATAGATATAACTATAATGTTTCCGATACATTAAAGGCATGTCAAGAGCTATATGAAGCTGGATATACAACTTATCCAAGAACAGATTGTAGATATTTACCAGAAGTTCAATTTGATGATGCTAAACATATATTTAGTTCTTTAAAATCTTCTGGAATATTTGAAGATCTTGTTGATAATGTAGATGTT
>SAAR01000873.1 GCA_009916335.1 Erysipelotrichia bacterium
ACTAAAACATGCTGGGGTTACCAGATTAGTCGATGTTAGATTAAATAATGTTTCTCAACTTGCTGGTTTTGCCAAAAGAGATGATCTAAAGTTTTTTCTAAAAGAAATATGTAATATCGAATACATACATATCCCAGATCTTGCACCAACAAAACAAATTCTTGACCCTTACAAAAAAGGTGATATATCTTGGGATTCTTACGAAGATAAATTCTTAAATTTAATGGCATCAAGAAACATTGAAAAACATCTCAACATGTCATTATTTGAAAATAGTTGCTTACTTTGCAGTGAGCATAAACCTCATCAATGTCATAGACGTCTCGTAATAGAATATTTGATTAATCATACAAACACACCAATATCACCTGAGCATCTTTACTAAAATGAATAAAATTCTCATTCTATATCCGAAATCGTTTACATGTTATAGCAAATTCACAAGAAAAGTTTTAAACATAACTAGTAAAATGAGAAATTTTTCATTTGTATATATGTCTGATGACAACGATTTCATAAAAAAAATAAGCAGCGATAACAACGTTGAAACTCATCTGATCCATGATTTAGAATCAGATGAGTTTACGCATGCAATTATTTTTGATGATGGTGAAGAGTTTCCAAAGGAAACAAATTTTATAAAAGAGAAATCCATACCGCTAAGATTAATTAAAATAGCAATAACACGAGTTATCAATATTAAGCGAGAAACTGAGTATAAGAATGTAAAATCATCGGATACCTATGAATATATTGGTAGAGGCTCATATTGGGGAAACCCATATTCAATGTATGAGGATGGTGATGATAGAGACGAAGTGATTCGAAAGTTCAAATATGACTTCGATTTCAATAAATTCCCGAATAAAGATAAATCAAAAGTAATCGAACTCGCGGGTAAAAGATTAGGATGCTTTTGTAAACCAGAAGCTTGTCATGGTGATATCCTTGCTGATTATCTTAACTCACTCGATGACGGTAAATAGCGTTTAAGAAAAACTTGAAACTGGACGGCACTTCGTGCCGCCATTTAAGTAAAAATTAGCCTCCACAATAGGTAACCAATGGAATTAAAAGATATTTTATTAAAAAAACTCGATTCACTCTTAAATCCTAAGGTGGAAAACAGACTTATAATTGGTTTCTTCACCATAGGTTCTCTATTAGTTGGTATACCAACAATTTCATCTGCATTTTCTGTAACCTATAAAGAAACTACAGTTACAGCTGAATTATCTAATAGCTCAGATATAGCAATGGTTATATTAGGAGTTATATGCTTAGGTG
>SAAR01000874.1 GCA_009916335.1 Erysipelotrichia bacterium
AATGTTGTCAAGGATAATAAAGATTTACTTCAAATTATTGCAGTGATAAGTGCTTTCACTCAAAAAGAGTTAGGTTTTATGTGCGAAAGTTGAGTAATAATTACGATATTACATCATAATCAAGTAATTAAAAAAGAGGTCAGTAAAAAGGGGTCAGGTCTAAACTTTTAACTTTCTACCGCTTTTCTTTGCTCATTTTAGTGCGGTAGTGCTGACCAAAACCTTACATGTAAGGTTTTTGCTTTGTATTCAACTTCTTAAAAAATTAAAAGTTTAGACCTGACTCCTATACTTCTAAAATATTTTCAAAAAAATAATGATAAAAACTCATTGACTTTATATTTGTTCCATTGTTGTTTTATTCTTTACATGTAAAGATTTTGACTTGTCAAATTGCACTTATTTATTGAATTGGCACTCAAAAGTTAAAAGGTTAGTCCTGACCCCTATGCTTACTTTTAGAGTATCAAAACTATTACAATGTATCTCACACAAGAAAGCATTTTATTCCTTAAAAGCGATGAACGCGCTTTTGTAAAGCAACGATTTTATCTATTTTGGGAGAAGGCAAAAGAAGGAAGGCAAAAATAATAACGAAAGTTTATCACACTAATCTTACGATATTATTATTTATAAGACTTTTTCTGAGCAAAATAACATGTAAGCCTCTCTTTTTGATAGCTTCGTTTATCTTGAAACACGTTCTCTAAAA
Organism: Erysipelotrichia bacterium; assembly: GCA_009916335.1. The sequence continues at coordinate 713 of SAAR01000874.1, forward strand.
AATTACTTATTATAATGATTTAATTTTAATTGACTTATGTTAAGGATTTTTTTGAGACGAACTGTTACTATGGCGTATCATTTTATAAATTAATGAAAATTATTTTATAAAATAATAACTATGGCCTTGCAATCGATTCAAATCGTAACATAAATCTTTGAAGGAGTCCCATTGGAAGTAGAAATATCTCGTAGACGGTTTTTACAAGGAAGCGTTGCTTTGAGCATTGTTGCGACAAGTAGCACTTTTGGCGGTACAAAGCCGCAGGACAATACGCACATGCCCGCGAGCGCTTACGGCATTACGAAAACCTCCACCGGCGGTATCGAAATACCGACTTTATGCGAAGTATGCGTCAACAAATGCGCCCTCCTCGCACGGGTTGAAAAAGGCGTCGTAACCAAACTCGACCCCAACCCTTTGTTTCCGAAGTCGAAAAATATGCTCTGTCCGCGCGGTAATGCCGGCATTCAAGCCCTGTACGATCCGGACAGGCTCAAATATCCTCTGATTCGTAGCGGAGAAAAAGGCTCCGGCAAATTTAGGCGTGCGACATCGGATGAAGTCAATACC
>SAAR01000875.1 GCA_009916335.1 Erysipelotrichia bacterium
AGGACAAGTAACAGCATTAGCAACTACGGTCGCAAGTGTATAAGCGTAAGTGACAGGTTTATAAGTCGATAACTTGGTTGGTGATGTTGCTGAAAAAGTTGCCGATTAAGTAGGATTTCAGATACAAAAAAGTTTGTGGAGTAAATTTGGTACATTATTCAAAGAAAATTGGATGAGTCTTTTAGGTACTGTTTTTGGTGGATCAACCTCGACGGCTGCTCTCAGTAAAGCGAACAGGTTATTTGAAGTTTTGAGTATCGATAATATTAGTGAAGAACCTGGCGAAGAAAACTTATATTACATCAAAATAAGCTAAAATATCAAAATGCCAACGCACGACATACACGCTCAGAGTATTAGGGCCTCGATTGGTAAAATCACCAACTATGACGCAATGTTTGGTACACTCACAGCAAGATGTAACAATATTATAGAGATTCTATATTAAATCATTTAGGAGCCCGCAGTACCAGCAGCGCCTCCAACTTCTGAGCTAATAACACAAAGCATACAAAAGAAAGATTTAAATAGATAGTACAAAGATATGTTGATATATAGCGAGATTTTCAACACTCAATAAAAAGTATCAGATTTATAACGAAATTTATAAGAAGTTGAACAGAAAAATACAGTTAATTCTCTCGATATTATCACTTTATAAACGCAGATAAATATGAGAGCTCAGTAATCGGACTTACTTCAGGAAATAGATAACAGAATGAGCAGCACGCAAAATATTCTCAGTCAGATAACAACAGTACAAAATAATCTAGATTAAGAGCAACTTGGTAGGAAAAGTATTGACGCCTCTCTATAATCTTAGATAAATGCATATATTTAGGTTCTGAATGATGTACAGCTGGAAGCAGTGAAGGAGAAGGCTGACAGGTAAAATGATGAAATTGAAATAAATGCAAAAATATTGCAAAATAGCACAGATATCTAAAAACTCGATTAAACTACGATTCAGTAAGGTGCAACAATTTAGACTCTATAAACTGAAACAGAAGCATAAAAATCATAGCTTGTCGCTACGAGTGCAACGATCTCAACCATTACAACGAAAGTTAGCACATTAGAGACTTAAGTAACATAAATAACATCAAATACTGATTTAGCCACAGAAATCAAGAACAGAACAGATGCTGACGCGCAGCTGAGCGCAGCGAACACCAATTTACTAACTCAAATAACTCAAGCTATCAAAGATGGAAATAGTAATGACTCAGTATAAAATGCAAGATTATCATCAATAGAAGCCGCTCTACAAAACATTTTCAGGA
>SAAR01000876.1 GCA_009916335.1 Erysipelotrichia bacterium
AGGTATACCTGTTAAGTCAGAAACAGCATCTGCTATGGATTCTTGATCTATTTTAACTTTTAACAGTTCAAACAAATAGTTTCCATTTTCATCTTTCATTTTTTCTTCTATTTGTTTGATATTTTGCAATACTGTATTTTTTTCACCATAGCTTAATCTTGCCACCTCATTAAGATCACCTTTTTTGTTTGCCTCAACAATATCCATTTCAATACTGCTTGATCTTTGTTTTAACTTTTGAAGTTCTTCAATTAAAGATTTTTCAGACATAAGCTTTTCTTCCATATCGCTTAGACTTTTTTGCATCTCTGTTTTTTGTTCTTTTAATTGATTAATACTTAATAACGTATTTTTATCATCACTATCCGTTAATGAATTAAGCTGAATATCAATTTGTTCAATAGATCTTTTTAATTTATCAATTGGTTCAGGAACAGTATCATTTTCTACTTTTACTTTTGCCGATGCAACATCTATTAAATCTATTGCTTTATCTGGTAAATTTTTATCTTTTATATATCTTGAAGAAAGTTCTACAGCAGCATAGATCGCTGAATCTGAAATATCTACGCCATGATATTGCTCATAAGATTTTTTAATACCACGAAGAACAGTAATTGTTTCAAGCGCGGTTGCTTCGTTTACAACAATTTTCATGAATCGTCTTTCCATAGCTTTATCAGCCTCTATAAATTCACGATATTCATCAAACGTTGTAGTTCCGATACAAGTGACATATCCTCTTGCAAGGTGAGTTTTTAAAATACCACCAACACCAGCCGAACCTTCTGTTTTACCAGCGGAAAGCATTGTATGTATTTCATCAACAAACAAAATAGCGTTTTTGTTTTGCTCTACGAAGTCTAAAATTTTCTTCATTCTTTCTTCAATATCACCACGATATTTAGCGCCAGCGGAAAGGGCATTTAAATCTAACATGTAAACTTCTTTTCCCTTCAAATCATTAGGAACATCGTCAACTAACAATCTTTGAACAAAACCTTCAACAATTGCAGTTTTACCCACACCAGGTTTACCTACCAAGATAGGGTTTCTTTTTCCTTTTCTTGAAATTATATTAATTAAAGCTCTTGTTTCATCGGTTCTACCGATTACTGGCATTTGAACACCGCTTGCCATTTCAGATTTCATTTTTTCATTGTAATTAATCAAATATTCTTTTAATTCTTCATCTTCATTAATATCATTATGATCTTCTTCAATAGATTTATTTTTATAATCATCGATTCTTAATCCAGATTTAACAAAAACATCTTTGTAC
>SAAR01000877.1 GCA_009916335.1 Erysipelotrichia bacterium
TACTGAACTGCAGAAAATACCATTTGTGTATCATTTCATATTGCCGAATATAAAATGAATTATAAATTTAAAGGAGAAAAACAATGAAAAGTCCTTTTACAGGAGGAAATGTTGCCCTCCAACAAGAAAATTCAGAATTGATGTTTCGCAAAGAGAAATTTCAGTATGTTCATCTGTATTATCAATGCGAAGACACTAAGGAGCGTTTCACGACAACGGAGATTGACGAACTCAATCTATCGCAAGTGTACAACCAATATCGCGTAAAGTATGGAATCCCATTTCCCGATGAGATCAAACGTATTCGACAAATGTACGAGCTCTCGGCATCCAAGATGTCTGAGATATTAGGATTTGGTGATAATCAATATCGATTATACGAAAATGGAGATATGCCAAGTGAAGCAAACGGAAAGATACTTAGCTCCATAAAAGAACCATCTATTTTTAAAGTATTTGTTGAAAACGCGAAAAATCAATTTGAAGTCAAAGATTTTGAGAAAATACTTTCTAAACTCAAAAAAGCGATGGAATATGAGGGACCTCACATCAAAGAAGAACTTATTTTTGATTCATATTCTAGAGGAGTATGCAACGGATATGCTACCCAATCATACAGCAAATTAAAAAATATCATACTCTTCTTTATAGAAAAATGCGGTAACACATTTAATACCAAAATGAATAAGCTACTCTTCTATACAGATTTTCTATCATATAAGACATACGGATATGGAATGAGTGGTTTGGCATATAAAGCAATTCAGTTTGGACCAGTCCCGGTAAGATGGGATAGAGTATATAGTTTAATAGACGATGTCTATCCAGAAATTATTGAATTTACGTCTGGCAATTGTGGAACAAAGTTATGTTCTACACTTTCACCTGATTATAATTGCTTTTCGACTGAAGAAATTGCGATTTTAGAGATGGTACTTGACAAATTTAAAGATTTCTCCGCATCGGAAATATCAGATTTAAGTCACAGAGAAAACGCTTGGATAAAGTTCAATAATAGCAATCAATTTATAGACTATAAGGAGGCATTTACACTTCATGCTTTTGACTCCTAACTTTAGATTTAGGCTACCAACCAGAAAGTCGGTAGCCTAAATCTCTTATTACGCAGCAATATAAACAGCTTATTATTGCAACATCGACAAATCAACCTTATAATAGATGGGTGCAACGTCGTTTTTTTCAAGAAACATAATCATATAAATTGGAGCGTATACTACTTTGGCACTAACTCTCATATTATCATTGTTAAACACAACAGCC
>SAAR01000878.1 GCA_009916335.1 Erysipelotrichia bacterium
CCGCCGAGATGAAAATCAATCAAAGGACGGCTAACTCTTGGGGCTCCAGACTCGTAGAAAAAAAAATACTTGTAAAATCGGATAATAAACGGGGGGGGGTATATGAGTGCGCACATTAAAAAAAACACACCGTTTAACCAAGAATGGAATTCGTTTACCTATATTATAATAAATATCAAAATATTATCGTGTGGGTACGTCTCTTATTCTTATTATGATAGGAACTTATCATGAGTGCCTCATCATCTATTTTGGGGAATATCTCTAATCATTATTGAAAACGAATACTTACCCTTCTAGTAAGTAGAACATCCACCTTTTTTCCGTTATATTTACCAGGTCTCCATAGGGGCATTGATTCAAAAACCTTAATCATTTTCTCCTCTTCGTTTGTATACTCATTCTTCTTTTTATTGGAAATTCTTACACCTTTTATTTTACCATACTTATTTATCACAAAACTCAACAGGAATGTACTTTGCATATCATCTGCCGTTTTGACATAATGCTTATTTATATATCTTAAAAATTCCACTTCTCCACCTGGATAGCTTGGAAATTCCGAGACAAAGTCATAAACTTTTAACTTAGTGATTGAATCGCATACTGGTACGAGTTTTCCACTTTGCTTCTGGGCATAAAAAGGCACAATAATAAATGCCAATATCACAGTCAGTAATAATTCTTTTACCTGTTTCATATTACAGATTTTCTGGGTAAAGCCAATAATTTTCATAATTTGATTATATTGCATATTTCGGTGATACCCACCCAGTCGTTTCGGTCATATCCACCCAGTCGTTTTGACTTTTACATGGCTTTTGTTTGCAAATTTATTATTTCTTTCTTAAACTTTCGCCTACTTTATGGAAAGCTATTCATAAAGTAGGACCATCATGACGAAAGAGAAAAAATAAATAAAATAAAATCAGAGAGAGATACCTTTTGGCGGTGTGCAACCACCCTGTAAGGTATCTCTGAACGACGTTCATATCATACGTTTGGACCGGTACCAGCCAACGCTACGAGCGGTACCACGAAAGTGTCGCGCACGGCACCAAGTGAGTGATATAGCTTTACCAAAGGGGCAACATCATCAGTAATAACACCTTTAACGAGCAACACTATTAAATTTGATATTATAATAGATAAATTTTCGCATCTCTGTACTTTTCAAAATCGGGGGCAGGCCTCTCAATTTTTTGAAATACTCGAGTATACTTTAATTCCAACTTTCGAAAATCATACAGCCAATCTTCGTAAGATTCAGAAATTTTTAT
>SAAR01000879.1 GCA_009916335.1 Erysipelotrichia bacterium
AGAGTGGACCAAAGGGGACAGTCCCCTTTGGTCCATGTCGCCTTATTTTGTCATTTCAAGAACATGGTCTAGGGTCAGTTATTTTAACAGCCCTATGCAATAATTAATAAAACCGGAAATTATAACGGCATTGGAAAGATTGCTTATGAAGCCACCAATTACCGGTACTACAAAGAATGCCAGTCTTGACATACGCCATTTTTTTGTAAAATCCTTTTGGCTTAAAAATAAAATATTTAAATATTGACCTGGGACATTGACAGTCCGAGCGCAGCGTAACGAAGCCCAGCAATCCAAGCTTCAGAGCCGCTGAAAATAGAAAGTGATATGCAGAGAAAAATATAGGATGGGTGACAAAAAGGACGGCAGCAGTTTGCTTTGCTTATGTAATAAGTAAAAAGGCGGCATTTATTATTAATTTCTTTAGAGCTATAATAAAGAAGGATCATTGTGATAACAAATTGAGAAGAGGTCTTGGTTGTGAGTGACATTGTGGAGTATAGCGTTGATACTTTTGATAGTATTAAGCATGTAAATGAAGAAGGGCAAGAGTTTTGGTATGCGCGAGAATTGCAGAAAGTTCTGGATTATGCTGAATGGAGAAACTTAAATGGCGTAATAGATAAAGCAAGAATTGCCTGTGAACAAAGTGGCAATCTAGTGTTAGACCATTTTGTTAACGTCAACAAAATGGTACGCGCCGGTGTAGCCGACAAAGAAATTAATGACATTATGCATGAAATGAACATGATAAATATTGAAACCAATAAAAACTTAAATCAAATAACGACATATCAACTTCAACTCGATCAAATCTTAAATGAAATGAAACAAGGTGTGTTACTCATCAATAGTAAAGATGAGTTGATTTACTATAACGATGATGCCAGAAAACTTTTCGACTTATCTGAACAATCACTTAATCACTCAATTTATCAAATCATACGTAACTCACAATTGAATGAAGCAATTAAAAAAGCGAATACAACTCATCAAAATGGATGGATTGATTTTACTCATCACCAACAAACCATAGAAGCTAAAATATTTTCTAGTATCAATCCTAAATCTTATGATCAAAACACAAGTTTACTCGTCTTATTAAAAGATGTAAGTCAGGAACGTATGGTTGAACAAATGAAAAAAGACTTCTTTTCTCATGCTTCTCATGAGTTAAAAAGTCCACTCACAGCGATTAAAGGTCATGCTGAACTTATTATGCACGGTATCGTTAAAAATGAAGATATCCATAAAAGCTTAGAACAAATCTTAAAACA
>SAAR01000880.1 GCA_009916335.1 Erysipelotrichia bacterium
GATGTTTTATATGAATCAGTTCGCGTATCAAAAGGTACTGCTGTCAAAGAGAAAGCTGGAGGCTTAGTAAGTGTTGATGATAATGGATATATTTTTGGAGTAGGAGTAAATGGATGCATCTTTAAGATTAAAGCCAGCAAGGTTGAAAAAGATGAACCTAAAGGCTTGCATTTAAATCTTATTTTTGAAAATGGTGAAATAAAGTATACGCCTGAAAAAAGCAACGAAATTAATGTTAAATTGTTCAGTTCTGAAAACTGGATTAATCATGGCGTCCTAGACGAGCACCTAATCCCAGATCCTGAAAATGAAGTGTCATACTGGTCTGATTCATTTTATTCAATGCTAAATGAATGGTGTCGCTTAATTAAAGAGAATGAATCTTTCGAAAGACTACCATTAATTTCAAAAGGTGTGAATGTACAATTAATCTTGGAAAATATATAGGGATTATATATGCACGAAAACAGTTCAATTGTCATAGGTTTTATTGCTGCATTTTTCACGACCTTTGCTTTTGCTCCTCAAGCTTTAAAAACGATCAAAACAAAAAATACAAATGGAATTTCCATTTCAATGTACGGAATGTTCATAATTGGTGTTATAACATGGATTATATACGGCATCAAGAATGATGATATCGCAGTTATATTCGCGAACGTAGCAACTTTATTTTTTGCTGTTCCTGTATTAATCATATTAGTTAAAAACAAAAAGGCTGAATAACATGAAAATAGGAATAATAGGTGGTGGTCCTGCTGGGATAATTTCAGCATTCCATGCAATAAGTAATAACATTGATGTTGTCTTATTTGAAAAAAACTCAAAGCTTGGTGGAATATGGAATCCACTAAGTGGAGGTGCATACGATCATGTGCATATGCAAAACTCAAAATATACATTTTACTTTACATCAGATGCTTATACAGGTGAGTCTGATTTTTTAAGCCTAAATGAGGCGCATGATTATTTATGCAATTTTGCACAGAAAAATGATCTTCTTTCACGGGTAAAATTTAATTCTCTTGTATCATCAATTTATAAGAAAGATAATTCCTGGGTCGTTGAATACGAAAAAGAAGGGAAGCTTCATATTGAATTATTCGACAATATCATAATTGCCACAGGTGAATTATGGGCTCCAAGATTACCTTTAATTATAGGTTTGGATCAATTTAATGGTGAAATATCCACAGCACGAAGTTATATCAGACCTGATAGATTTACAGGTGATAAAGTTTTAGTTGTTGGCGGTGGATTCGCTGGGCTGGCTGCA
>SAAR01000881.1 GCA_009916335.1 Erysipelotrichia bacterium
TATCAGAAGTCATTGTGCTAATTTATGTTATAGCGTCGGCAAAAATATATAAGTATGTGACGTTTTCAATAGATAAGAGATTGATCAAGGAAATGTTAGTTTATTCCTTACCATTAATCCCAAGTTCCTTGTCGTGGTGGGTTATGAACGCATCCGATAAATACATGATTTTATATTTTGTGGGGGTATCAGCAAACGGCTTATATTCCGTTGCTCATAAAATCCCAACAGTAATAAATCTATGTAATACATTATTTATGCAAGCATGGCAGATTTCAGCTGTCGAAGAAGCAAATAGTCTCGATAAAGACGACTTTTATACAAAAGTTTTTTCACTAGTTTCTTCATTTTTATATATTATTGGAGCTGGTTTATTATTAATGATTAAGCCAATAATGTGTGCTCTTGTAGCAAAAAGTTATGGAGAAGTGTGGAAGTTATCGCCATTTTTGGTAATTGCTATGATTTATTCGGCATTTGCTGGCTTTATGGGAACAAATTATAGTGCAATGAAAAAAACAGGCGGTGCACTGAAAACAACGGTGGCAGGTGCTTTTACGAATGTACTATTGAATTATATATTAATCCAAAAGTTTGGGGTAAATGGTGCTGCGTTCGCAACAATGTTCAGTTTTATAGTAATGTGGTTATATCGCGTTATAGATACAAAAGACTTTGTAAAAATAAAATTTTCATGGATAAAGATATTATTGAGCAACGTCATACTTTTTTTACAGTCATATGTAGTAATAGAAGACCCTAAAAATGGATTTGTATATCTGGCTGTATGTGTTGCTATTATGCTAATAGTTCACTGGAATAATCTACGACCAATTACTAATTTAATTACTAAAAAAATTAAAAAAACATGATTACTAATACTGAATGAAACAGCAAAATATTCTAAGCTGAACTGAAATCAAAATGCTTGGAGGGTGGAAGATGAGCCTTTTTATGAACAAAATATTGATGATTACCGGAGGAACTGGTTCTTTTGGCAATGCCGTTCTTAATCGTTTCCTCACTACAGACATTGGAGAAATTCGTATTTTCTCCCGTGACGAGAAGAAACAGGATGACATGCGACATGAATACCAGGCAAAGTATCCGCAATATGCTGATAAAATAAAGTTTTATATAGGTGATGTTCGTTCATTGGAATCATGTCGCAGCGCAATGCATGGAGTGGATTATATTTTCCACGCAGCAGCACTCAAACAGGTTCCGTCATGTGAGTTTTTCCCGATGGAAGCTGTTAAGACAAACATCATAGG
>SAAR01000882.1 GCA_009916335.1 Erysipelotrichia bacterium
AGTAAAGCGCGAATTTTGATATTATCCCAACCAGTTTGATGCATCTCAAACCCAGTGGCAAACTCAAACATAGGACACACGTGACCTGATATTTCCACAGTTCCTGAGGTGGGAGGATAAATTCCAGCCATCAATTTAAGTATAGTACTTTTACCTGCACCATTTAACCCAACAATTCCAACCCGTTCACCTTCTGTTATATTTAACGTTACCTCATCAAGCGCTTTTATATAACGATGATTTTCCGTCCCCTCGAATTTTCTAGTAAGTTTTGTTTTTAGAGAACCACCATCAAGATTTACTTTAAAATGAACTGATGCTCTATTGAGATTAATCGATATTTTATCATTCATAACATGTATACTATTTTCTGAGAATATTTACGAACTAAAATCCAGGACAGAAAAGCCAGCACTGCACAATATAACAAACTAAAAACATATATTTGGACATCAGCAGGCTTGCCATTTAATAATGGAAATCTCACTATCTCCATTGTATAAAATAATGGGTTGTATTTATAAACAAAATCTAAGCCTCTAGAGTGAAGCATTGCAGGGGTGTACATAATTGGCGTTACATAAAAAAGCATCTGCATCAAACTTGTAAACAAGTGTGGTACATCTTTAAATATAGCTCCAATATGAGAGAAAATAATTATTGTGAAAAAATTCGACATGGCAAATAGCAGTAAGCTTGGAATTGAGTAAATTAACGATGCAACTGTTAATTTCCCATAACTTATTGCTACAAAAAAGAAAACCAAGAGCCCAATAGAAAAAACAATTAAATTAGAAACTAATGAGCGATAAACGTATATTGCTTTTGAAAAAGTAAATTGCTTGATATAACCTTCAGCGATAATAAATGTCTGACCACCGTCAACAATTGCTGATGTCATACTACCCCATAAAACCAGGCCAATTGCTAGAAAAGGTAAAAAATCACTCATGTTCTGATGGAATAGATGTCCAAATATGAGTCCCACAGCTAACATTAATGCAGATTGGTTAATCAAGAGCCATAAAGGTCCAATAACTGAACCTCTAAAGCGCGATTTGACATCTTGTTTTCCTAAAAAAAACCAAACCCGCCACTCTTTAAATGCCTTATAATATTCTAACACTAACCTATACTCCTATCTTTCCATTAAAATGGATTCGGTAGTATTTTCTTTCACAACAAACCCTAACTTTTCATATAAAGAAATAGCTTTTGCTGTATTAAATTTGAAATATCAATTAAGTTTTTCAATGCAATTGACATCATAGAAA
>SAAR01000883.1 GCA_009916335.1 Erysipelotrichia bacterium
ATATTCTTCTTTATAGAGAATGTTTGCTCCTGCATTAATAATTTCAAAGAGTTTTTTATTTAATAAAACAAGATGTTGCGTGCGGTGCTGGCAATAAAGCACATCAAGCCGATCGGCAAAAAATAACAGATGGCTCTCTTCGGGAACCAGTTCGCCTTCGATGTAATGCCCTAACCCACTGCGCCAGTGGGTATGATGGTAACGTACTATCCTACTTAGAGGCCGGAAAAGTGGGATCCGAGTAAGCAATTCACTACCAACGAGTGCATGGTTATTACATTCATCATCGATGTATTTCAGTGGTTGCAGACGAGATTGTTCATTTAACCCGCCAATATCATGGAGCAGCGCAGCAAGAACGGTTTTGCGCCGCTGGGCTGGAGATAAATCAACCAGATTAGCCAGGTGAGATGCAATAAATGCCGTTCTGACATGATGCAGACTCAGCTTCGGATTAATCATATCGATGGTATTTGCGATACTGGCTAACGTAGGAAGTAAATGTATCGTCATGATATCGTTATAATGTATAATTAATGAGAACAATCTCAATTAGTGATTGATTATTTATATCGGCAGCCATATTGCGGTCGCGTTTGGTTACCGAATAAAATAGTATCATCATTGACGAAATTTATATAGATGATTTTATCATCATCTGAAGTGCTAAAGAGGGTTTGCTGTGCAATGTCGTCTGGTACATTATCGGTATTATGGCGAATGATTTTTGTTCCAGAGATATGGGATAGATGACGGTTGTCATTATATTTTTCTAATGTAAGGACGATACTACGTGAGATGATATATTTTTTATCATTACTGACAAGTAAACCATCAAAGGTGATGAACAAACTATTGTTTGAAAAGTCTGCGGATAGTAAACCTTGCGAGTGAATACCACTCTCATTGATATGTAGTGTGAGATCGTACTGAGACTCACAGGAAACAGACGGTTGGCGATTTGCAAGAACATGCCAGATTAAAAATGTCATCATTATAAAAATGCTAATGCCAAACGGTAAAAGATATTTACGCATTTTTTATTTCCTTATAATAGTAACTATGGCATTGGTTTTTTTTAGTATCGCACTCAAGAATGAATATATCCTTATAAATGCCCAATTCAGCACTGTCATTAATTTTATGTTTAAAAAAGTAGAGTTTCTTAGCGATGGAACAATCAATATCTGAAAGAAATAGTTTGTTATTTTTGATAGTGTCGAGGATTTCCGATGCAGGAAGATCGTTTGATGTGTAAATAGTACACTTATCC
>SAAR01000884.1 GCA_009916335.1 Erysipelotrichia bacterium
ATAGCTGACATTTAAGGTTTGATTGCAGACAATTTTGCCTTCAAACCTCTTAAAAACAGCTTTTAACTAAGGGTGACAGAAATAAGAGCCTCAAAGTATTACTGAGAAGAATCATTTTGTTGGTACTTGCTTGGTTGGGTACCAAACTGCTTTTTAAATAAAGAACTAAAATATTTAGTGTTTACAAATCCTGTTTCAACTGCAACTTCAGTTACGTTTTTACCTTCTTTCAATAAGTATTTATTGGGTGAAGATTGTGATAACTTCATTGGGTTATTTAAGTTTGGTCATTATCTATTTAATATCAAATGTATGGTTACCTTTTATGAGCATCATACGGCGTCTGTTGTATTTTAACATGTACATCCGACCACTTCAGTGTGCCTGTTTCGACTTAATCATGTTTTGGCGCAAAAATTTGAAGTAGACGAAGGTCAGATCCTCCAACATGACAATGCGATTATCCGTAGGACATCAGAAAATGACGAAACTATTGGTAGTGGGCACATGATGTTAAGTGGGCTATAGATCAACTTTTGTGACTTTCGAGCCGGAAAGGAGCTACATGCCAGTTTGAATTGACTTATTATCCCTGAGGTACATACAACACATTCTGCTTATGTTTGAGTTTTCTTAACAATTTGTAAGGGAGTATCATAGATTTAAAGAATAATAAATCCTGAAGATGAAGCCAATAAGATGTGATGACGTGATATAAATATTGTTCAGCCAATAAATTGGCGATATTTATTCTTATTGCACTTTATCTACTCTAAAGTTACGATCAGATTACAATATGAATGAAACAGACTGAAGTTTGAAGTTTTAAATTTGAACAAATATATATAAATAAAAAGTAAACAAAACTACAATTTCATTCACTTTCAAATTAATAAGTGGTAGCGACCAAATATGTTGATTTATAATCCATACCACCTCACTATATAGTATGAGCTTCAGTTATTTAGGCTTCCAGATTGTCGAGTATGCTTTTGTAAATCCAGAATCACCTTACGTTAAAGATTTATCGTTTGTTGCATTTGCTGCATCCGACGTAACTAAAAACTGCACGTTTTATTTTTCAACAGCAAACGATGAGTATAAGAATTCATTCAAGTCAGGATGCCACGATCTAACTCCTTCTGCGACCATTCCTACATCAACAGCCACATTTGAACAGTTTAAGAAGTTTGGTACCATTAATATTTACTAAAACAACTCTTTTTAATTTTAAATAAACGCTTCGAATGCCGCATCTTTAGAAATCAATAT
>SAAR01000885.1 GCA_009916335.1 Erysipelotrichia bacterium
CGAGATGACATATACTTAAATCGTAAAAAAAAAAGCCATAGGAGCATCTCGAGCATGAAGCAATTATCTAATAAATCGAACAAAAACTCAAATTATAATGTCACAATTCAAGAGAATTCCTTAAATAATTACTTTTCAAATTTTATCTCTAATCAAAAACTTGGTCTCATGGCAAGACAATCAGGATGGAAAGAAAGAGCCTCTGATTTTAAGTTTGCCAAGTTTGTAAAAAGCTTTATAGGCTATTTAGCAAATGCTAGAAACTGTACCATCTACGGAGGTTGGATAAACTACCGAGAACATAGTAATGATGACATATGCTACAAGCCTTTTCATAATAAAATTAGAAAAGATCAATCTGTAGCTTTTATGATGGATGTTGCTCAAAAGCTAATGAGTACCCTTCTTTCTTCTTGTGTAGATGGCAAAGGTCAAATGTGTTTAAAATTACTAAAAGCACATGGATTAGAAATCAACGATATTATCTGTTATGACGGTACTTATTGGACTGTAAATGAATCTTTAGCTGATAGCTACAAAGGCGTACGTTCAGCAAACAAGGAGTATGTTGAAGAGAACATCTACGACGAAAATGGTACCCCAGTAACAAACAAAAAGAAATGCGCACAAGCAGGCTTACAGACTGAATATTCTGTTGTAAAAAAGATGTTCACAAAAGTAACCTTAACACCTGCAGTTGCCAATGAGAAAGACTACGTAGAAGTTGATATTTCATCGCCTAGACTGTATCTAATGGATGCTGGATACAACAAGCTAGAATTGCTACAGAAAATCAATGATAGTGGTTCTTTATATATAACAAAAGCAAGAGCTAACTGTGCTGCGATAATAAAACACGCTTATATCAACGGTAAAGAAATTGAACACCTAAAAGAACGAAAGCTAAGTGACAAAGACGCCAGAGAATTCAGACCGCACAGCACCATTGATTTAGATGTCGAATTTAAAAATGGAACAAAGGCTCGCATTATTAGATTTAAGGCTGCGAAAAAGGAATTTGCACTGATGTTAACTAACATTAAACGAAGCGTTCTATCCTGCAATTTAGTAAGCGATATTTACAGACTTCGTTGGCAAATTGAGCTCGAATTTAAGCAGTTAAAATCAGGCAACAATCTGCTGGGAGTTAATACAAAAGATGAAAACATTATGAAGCTCTTCATAATAGGCTCTCTTTGCGCATGTATTGTTAAACGCCTTGCTATACTATGTTTAAGCACTCTTACCCCTAATAAATCAATTTCTTTTTA
>SAAR01000886.1 GCA_009916335.1 Erysipelotrichia bacterium
CCACTATACTCGACAGTACTCAGTACCAAAAGAACTTTTTGAAATTTGAGATCAGGTTGATGTTTCTGATGATAATGAGTTATATATAATTTCTCTGCCGGTTGTACCACCAAAATAATTATTGTTACTCACTAAACAAGTAACTCAATAATAATAGTCATTTGCCTGGTAAGGTCCTGTATCCTGATATAAAATGCTCTAAAAATATAATTTTCATATGTTGAGAGATAGTTGAAGTACCAAAGATGGACTGAAATATAAGTTATACTCTGTAGTCCAACTGAACTAAATACACCGGAGTCTGCCGTCCTATTCTACTTTATAAAGAAAAATCTAATAATTTTAAAAAAGGCACAGCAGGAGCTGAGGGCTATTACTGTAGTACAACTAAGTACTGGCTGCTATTAAGAAGGTATTAAGTTGTACTTTTAGTGGATGGAAATTTTATGATTTATAAAAAAGTAACTTTTAACCATGAAGGAGAGCAGCTAAGAGGAAAGTGTGTTGCAGTTGTAGTAGTTAGAGTGCTATAAGAAGAAAATAGTTTTGAGTATTTGTCACTTGAGTCTTGTTTGTGCTATATAGCAAATGGTCGATTTTGATCAGTTTTTCTAAAACAGAAACCAGGACTGACCAAGCATCTTTGATAAGTTTAAAGTTACTGCCGGACTTGGAGTATGCATTGCCCCAACCCGTTCGACCGCGGAAGTCCTGCTCTTTGAGATTGATCCAGAATAAAAATATTAACCTTCAAGAGCCGCTGCTCCACAGATATGACAGTCAAAGCTGGGTTGATATTTTTCAAATTATCGTCTTTTGTATTATAATGTAGTATTCGAGCTCTACCGAAAATCTATAATGTTCAAAACTGAACTTCTAAACATAATAGAACATTCAGCTAACTTTTGTCTTTGAGTGATATCCGAGTGATTCCTTAGTCCTGACCATGGCATAAATTGAAGTTGAGAACTGACTTATAACTTTTGCTTCCATTTGAAGCGGGAGTAATAATTTAAATCAGAAAAGATATGCTAAGTAATATGGTAAATTTCTCTTAAAATGAACTTTTTCTAAAATTATGCTCACTCGTTCTGAGTCGGAGTATCCTTGGACCATTTCTGATCTTGCCTGTTATATTTATAGCGGAGGGTTTTTCGTTTTGTCGATACTTCATATAGCGAAAAAGCTCAAAGGGTTAGTAGTTTAACAAAAATCGAAGTAAATTGTATACGACTATCACATTAGAGCTAAAGGTCTATCCAATGAATGT
>SAAR01000887.1 GCA_009916335.1 Erysipelotrichia bacterium
TATTATATAGCAAGGGGTATCTAATCAACAACCAAACAAAAAACCACTCGTTTGAGTGGCATGTAATTGAAGAGTTATGACCTCACTTTCTATTTAATCAAATTTTGTTCATTAATTGCTTTGATAGCTTCCTTAACTTGTTCAGGTTTCCCAGTTATAACTAATTTTATTGTATCTTTCATTTTAGCGGTTGCTTTTCCTGTTTCAATTAAGAACCAACTATATAAAAGAAACAATACGATGTAAATAACATAAATCATTTTATACCTCATTCATATCTTCGTCAAGTTTATCAAGTTCTTTGTACATAGTGTTATATTCTTCTATGCTTATTTTATTTTCATCTAGCAAATCGTTCAAATCTTCGTTAATTGCTTCACGTGCTTCAATTCGTTCAGATTTTGATAATAAACCACTTGCAAAAGCATAAAGTCCCAACATGTCTTTTTCTCGTCTTTGTAATTCCATTTTTACACCTCTTTCATTTCTTCGATTGTTTCTTCAATTGTTTTATGCAAATCGTAGTAAAACACTCCTGTGTAATGTTTATCTTCTTCCTTGGTCCAAGTTTTATAGTTTGTTTCGTCCATGATTTCATTAACCATTTCAGAGTGTTCATTTAAGTTTGTAACAAGAATTTCAAGAGCTTTTACAGAGGGTTTATCAAATTTTGCCGTGAATTCATACGCTTTAGCAACATCTTGAAGCATACTAAAGAAGTCCATATATTGAGCTTTAGCATAAGCAGGTACTTTTCTTTCATCTGTTGGAAAATGTTCGTCAACTTGTTTGTCGTGTAATTTCAAAGTGTCGTTAAGCAATTTAATTTGGTTTTTAAGTTTCATTTTTTAGTTCCTCTTTCTTCTTACGCTTGCATTCCTGTTAATTTGTTCAAGTATTTCGTTTTTCGGTCGATGTGGTATTCTAGGTTGTTTCCCCAACGTGTTTGTAACGAAAGTTTTAGGCATTCAATAATATAGCTTTTAAGCGTTCCGTTTGTGTTGACATCTTCCAAAGTATAGAAGTATTTTCCTTGTGTTCCCTCACTTGTATTGTATTCATTAAGTTCAAAGATTTCATTTTCGGCAAATGCTTCAAGTTCTTCTTTTTTCAAGTTATTAAAACCGCTAGAGAATCGGATAAAGTTCAATGTTTTGTCATTAATCATAGTAGTTACCTCTTAATTTTATAATATTTGTGTTGTCTGTGATTGTATTGGCATAAATATAATGCTCGTCGTTCAAGAGTTGTACAGCCTTATATAAAGCA
>SAAR01000888.1 GCA_009916335.1 Erysipelotrichia bacterium
CGAACTTAAATCATTTGTAAACTCTCTTAACATCTTATCCCAAACAGGAGAGTTTTTTCTAAGCCACTCTATCCCCATACAAGCATGTTCTATCTCTTCATCACGGTTATGCTCCATGATAGCTTTTGCTTCTGCATCTGTTGCACACTCAGCTCTTTGGTTGTACCAATCAACAGCTTCAAGCTCCTCCATTGTACTTTGTATAATTCTATGATAATCTTTTGCAAAATCTGATAATTGATTTGGATCTTCATGATATCCTTCATGCGCCATAGTTTACTCCTACTAGTAAATTTTGTATTGTTAATAATATCTCATTTATAGTAAAAGCTTCATAAAAAAAAGGGTAGATAGCTTTAAGGAAAGATACGATACTATTTTTTCTAGCGTAAGCTTAAACTATATTAAGGATACACTATGGGACTAAAAGAATCATATGAGCAAAAACTTCAAGCTCAGTTAGATGAGTGGAGTGCTAAAATTGATACTCTAAAAGCAAAAGCGGACAAAGCAGAAGCAGATGCACAGCTTGAATACTACAAAGAGATTGAAGAGCTAAGAAGTATGCAAGATGAAGCAAGCAAAAAAATCGAAGAGCTTAAAAATGCTAGTGATGATGCGTGGGAGGATCTAAAAGCAGGTATCGACAGTGCTTGGGACTCTTTAAGCAGTGCTGTTAAATCAGCAACTTCTCGATTTAATTCATAAACAAAGGCATACAATGAAACGATACATATCTTCAGCTATATTAACAGCACTTTTGGGCTTAAGTACAATCGCTTTTGCAGATGGACACAACAGTACAGCTTCAATTGAGGATGTAAAAAAAGAAACTAAAGAGCTACTTCAAACAATCAACTCTTATGGAAGTGATAAAAAAGATGAACTTCTAAAAAAATCTAAAAAATCTCTTGAAAAATTAGATTCTAGAATTGATGAGCTTGAATCAAAAGTTGATAACAACTGGGATAAAATGAGTAAAGATGCAAGAAAAGAAGCTAGAACTAACCTTAAAGAACTTAGAAAACAAAGAAATGAACTTTCTGAGTGGTATGGTAGCATAAAAAATAGTTCTACTGATGCTTGGGAACACGTGAAAAAAGGTTTTACAGATTCTTATAGTGCACTCCAAAACGCTTGGGAAAAAGCTCAAAGTGAATTTGACAATAAAAAATAGTTAATAGACATCTTGCAAAACTCAAATAAAAGGCACTAAAAATGCTTGGCAAGAGGCATGAAAAAATATGAACAAATGCAGAAGCATAAACC
>SAAR01000889.1 GCA_009916335.1 Erysipelotrichia bacterium
CGTCTTTGCTGCCATCTTCCGGAGTAATGAAACCGAATCCTTTGGACTCATTAAACCACTTAACGTTACCTTTAATCTTAGACATCAAAATTACCTTTACATGAAAAATAGACACAAATGCTGTGTCGGGTATCAGTACAACAATTGTGGTGGACTTTGTCCAGTCGAACTTTATCAAAAAGTGATAAATGTCGCGTTATTTTTCAGTTAAAGTTAATATCACACTGTTTTTAAAAGACTTTTTAATAATCCACCTGACAATACAGGTAGTCCATCAAAACTGGAAACGCATCCATGCAAAGTAGACGTTACCGTTGTTGTACGTTCCCGGAATGTAGGTCATCTGGAACGTTGCCGGACCATACCCTATCGATGCCAGCGGTAACAGCACGGGTACCGGAATGTAGTTCCAGTTATCGCGCGCGGTAAAACCAGCGGTAAAACCGAGACCTGTGTGGAAATTTTCATCTGCCAGCGGTCGCCAGGTTTTTTCCCAGCCATAACCACCAATGGGTTCCCATTTATTGTAGGAATCCTTAAAGGCCATTATATAAAGCCCGTGCCAGTTACCTTTATCATCCCAACGGGATTGACCAAAGCCCGCCCCCCATGGGCGTTCATTGTAGCGATCCGTTTTTTCTTTATCATAAGCAAAACGCGCATGCCAGGTAATAGCCGGCACGTACAGATCATAATGTTCTGGCTGCTGCCAGGTTTCACTGACATTGTCTTTAAAAGTAGCGAACCAACCTTTATCTTCAGCAGCGCCCTGGGGAATGAAAGCTAACTGAATAAAAAGAAATGAAAAAATGAGAAAATATCGTTTAGCGACAATCACAACTTAATTACCATCCTGGGATTTATTATTAATTGTAGCAAACCCAACCTTAATGTTAGCTTAACAAAAATGCGCAGCTAAAAAATCAGAATAATCCTCAGCCTATAATTTTTAAGATAATTATCCATGAGTTTATTGAGCCATCTAATAGGAACTATTTTCTCTTTATTGCCAATAAATTGTTCTTTCCTGCGAAAAAAGTTAAATAGCATCACAATAAATTAACAATTGATATTCATCATCGCCACAAAACACACACATCAGCGCTGCGCTTCACAGTTTCTTATTGTGAGATTCTTTTTTTAACCACGATGCTGAAAAAACGGCTTAACCATCGCTTGAATCCGTATTTTTATTGATTTTAATCAGCAAGAGTTATCGGTTTATTAGGCACATTCTGTCACCACTTTTTACTTTTTTTAGTTTTTTT
>SAAR01000186.1 GCA_009916335.1 Erysipelotrichia bacterium
TGCTCATGCCCTTGCATTGGGTACCTTCTATCGACCAAATGAAAGCACTATGTTTAGTTTAGGAGCTTCCATTGGTGGTGGTGAAAATATGGTTAATGCTGGTATTAGTGTGAAATTAGGCCAAGGTAATAATGTTACGACTTCTCGTGTTGCGATGGCGAAGGAAATAATTGATTTGCGCGATGATAATAAGGAATTGCGTAAACAAGTAGAAGAAATTAATAATAGATTAAATTCTCTTCTAGGCATTTTAGATATGAGTAAGAAAAAAGACTTCCCTGATGTGCCAGACAATCATTGGGCTTATAATTATGTAGCAACGCTTGCTGGAAATGGTCTTGTAGAAGGTTATCCAGATGGAACCTTTGCTGGTGATCGCACGATGACACGTTATGAATTTGCAGCTATTATCTATCGTGCTCTTAAAAATGGAGCCCCTGTAGATGAAAATATGGATCGGGCAATGAATGAATTTGAACCAGAACTCCGTCAAATTCGTTTAGATCGAATTCGTGTGGATCGCATCTCCGGCAATGATACTGATAAATATAAAGTAGAACGTGTTCGCGTTAATAACAAAGATAATGAAGAAAAAAATGATTATCGTGATATTTATGGCGGTAGCATTCCAAAACCAATAGTGGAAACTGAGATTGCAGAGTAAGCGATGATGAATTGATTTTTTAAGGATCTTTGTTAAATACTTATGTAATATTTCTAATTGAGCAGCCAAAAGAGATACTGTGCAACTGTCACAGTATCTCTTTTTGAGTTTATAGAATATATTTAAGCAAAATAGGTGTTCCGCAATTACCTTCTACATAGGGGGTGTAATAGGTTACTCATTGAACAACCGAGCCACATCGAGTGTGTAGGTCTGCTTACTCGCGTGGAACGTTGATATAATAAGGTTTTGAGCAGTTTGGTGTAATGCCAGGATTGCTCTTTTTTCATGTTAAAATGACGATTTTTGGGTTGACCGTAGAGTTGATGGAAATGATTTGGAGTTTTGAGTTGACAGGTTTTACACCGTAGACTTGATAGGTTGGAGATAGGCGAATGTAGGAATCCATACGTGGAGAAATGCCTATGACTTTAGTGCGACGGCGTAATTCCCTGTTTAGCCGCTCCAGAAGGTGGGTAGATGCGACTTTATGAGCGTCAATTTGCCAGAAATTGAAGAATTGAAGGGATATTCTTTACTAAGCATCGATTAACGTATTGAGAGACCCTTCGCTATCTGTTGAACAACGTAAGCCGTTTATTAAGAGGGGAAAATATTCAGGCAGGAATAGATTCGCATTTAATTGAATATATAATATAGTATGTTTTATCAGTTAAAGATAGTAGTTAGGAAGAATTATCTTTAATTATGCTTTAAAGTACATGTTGTGAATAGGGCCGGGGAGGTTAGTATGAGTAAGTTTCAAAATCTTTATACCATTAATAAGACACTTCGTTTTGGGTTGAAACCTTTTGGTAAAACCTTAGAAAATTTTAATAAAACGAATTTGTTACAACTGGATGAATATAAAGCTAAGCATAGAAAAGAAGTACAAAGGTTGTTTGATGAAAATTTTAAACAACTGATTGAAGAACGATTACGAGGTCTTTCTTTAGATACACAAGCTCTTGAAGAAGCTTTTGATATCAATAAACGTGATGCTGCATTAATATCTCTAAAAAAACAAGTGACAGGTATTTGCTATGATTCTGAAATGAAAAAAACATATTTACAGGCAGATAAGCATTTCCAAAAACTCTTAGCGGCAGGTCCTAATCAAGCTATGGTATGTACATATGATAAGTTTAGTACTTATTTTGTGAATTTCTTTGACATTCGTACGCATATTTTTAAGGGAGATACATCAGGGTCTATTGCTTACAGATTAATTGATGAAAATTTAACGATTTTTAAAAAGAATGTAGATAAGATTGCTAAATTACCAGTAGGTTTAAAAGATGAAGTTGAAGAATTAGCGGACATAGAGTCTTTACAAAGCTATAATTCCTATCTTACCCAATCGGGTATTACTGAATATAATGAGCTTTTAGGAGGTATTGCTTATGAAGATGGTACAAAACTACAAGGGATTAATGAAAAAATCAACTTATACGGGCAAAAGAATAAATTAAAATTACCTCGACTAGAATCGCTGTATAAAATGATTTTATCAGATAGAGAAACGCAGTCCTTTGTTTTATCTATCATTGAAAACGATGCAGAGTTGATTGGACAAATTTCAACTTTACTAGAAGATGTATTATTATCTAAAACATTAGCACTTTCTGATGTAGATGGAGTATTTATTAAATATACACAACTAGGCAATTTGCCAGGCGTACCATATACAGTGATTAACAGCAAAATTAATGAAGCTTTTGATGCTACTTATACAGGTAAAAAAGAAGGGGAAAAATACAAAGTTACAAAGAAGAAAACAATTGAAAAAGATGTATACTCGTTAAGTAAAATAGAGAAGCTGTTCCAGGACAGTGACATCAATGTTTCAGAGGCGTTGAAAAATAAGTATGGAGTGCTTATTGCTTCTTATGAAGAAGCAAAGGGGCTGTTTAATAGTATAGACTGGACAGAAATTAAAAATATAAAACAGTCTGGTCACACAATTATCATCAAAGATGTTTTAGACGCACTAAAAAATATCCAATTCTTCTATAATTTATTTGATGTTGTAGAAGAAAATTTAAATCCTTCCATCGAGTTTTATAATGAGCTAAGCTTGAATAAAAATCAGCTAGGGAATGAATTTAATAGTACGTACAATAAAGCAAGAAACTACTTAACTAAAAAAGAATACTCTGAGGAGAAATTCAAACTTAACTTTGACTCGCCAACATTAGCAGACGGCTGGGATGTAAATAAAGAAACGGCTAACCTTACTATATTATTGAGGCGTTTTAATAGTGAAAGAAATAATTATGATTATTTCTTGGGCGTTTGGAAAAAAGCTGTACCAAGTAGAGAAAAGAATCTAATCATTAATGCTGATGGTGAATTTGAAAAAATGGATTATAAACTATATCCTGATCCATCAAAAATGCTACCAAAGCAATTTGTTAGTGCTCAATCTTGGTTTGACAAATACCCAGCATCACCAGAGTTTATGGGAAAATATGAGGCAGGTCTTCATAAAAAGGGAAATAATTTTGATATAGAATTCTTGCATGAACTAATTAATCGCTATAAACATGGTTTAAAACATCATGAAAATAAATATGAGGAAACTTTTGATTTTGAATTAAAGGAAACAGAGGAATACTCTGAATATTCAGAATTTATTCAGGATGTAAGTAAAAGTAATTATAAAGTTAAATTTAATCATGTAGCAGGAGTAGAGGAATTAGTTGAAGAAGGAAAGTTATATTTATTCCAAATATGGTCTAAAGATTTCTCTACTTTCTCTAAAGGCACTAAAAATTTAAATACTATCTATTTTGAAAGTTTATTTTCTGAAGAAAATCTAGAAAAAAGGATTTTTAAGCTATCTGGTGGTGCAGAATTATTCTACAGACCTAAATCCTTAACATATACTAAAGAGCTTATGGAAAAAGGGCATCATTATAATGAGTTGAAAGATAGTTTCAACTATCCAATTATTAAGGATAAACGGTATACAGAAGATAAGTTTATGTTCCATGTACCAATCCAAATTAACTATGGTGCAGAAAACTTAGGTCCAGTTAAACTAAATAACCGAATAAATGAAAATATAGATGGATTTACACATATTATTGGTATAGACAGAGGGGAGCGCCATCTTGTTTATATCTCTGTAGTAGATGTGAAAACAGGAAAAATTGTAGAACAAAAACATTTAGATGAAATTGTTAATATTGATTCGAAAGGGAAGAAACATTGTACTCCGTACTTACAAAAACTAGATGAAAGAAGTAAAACTAGAGACCAAGAACGTAAATCTTGGGAAGCTATTGAAACGATTAAAGAACTAAAAGATGGCTATATCTCACAAGTTGTAAATGAGATTTGTACACTGCAACAGAAATATAATGCACTCATTGTTATGGAGAACCTCAATCTAGGGTTTAAACGGTCACGTTTTAAAGTGGAAAAACAAATTTATCAAAAATTTGAAACAGCACTAATCAAGAAGTTTAACTATATTATTGATAAGAAAGATAATTCTACCTACTTACATGGTTTACAATTGGCCAATCCTATTCAAACTCTAAACAGTATAGGGAAGCAGTCGGGTATTATTTTCTACATTCCTGCATGGAATACATCTAAAATTGATCCAACAACAGGGTTTGTAAATTTACTTTATGGAGCAGATTTGAGATACACCAATAAAGAGCAAGCAGAAGCTTTCATTAATAAGCTAGATAAAATATATTTTGAGGATGGTGTATTCAAATTTGATATTGACTTCAAGAAATGGAACCAGCGATATGCTAAATCTTGTACAAAATGGACTCTAACTAGTTATGGTACTCGCGTTGAGACAAAACGAGATGTAATTAAAAATAATATGTGGTGCTCTAATGAAATTGATTTGACTGCAGAGTTTGAAAAAATACTTAATAAAAGAGATGGAAGCTTAAAAACTTGTGATGTAGAAACATATAAGCGATTCTTGTACTTGTTTAAGCTATTGCTCCAAATTCGTAACTCAATTACTGGCACGGATACTGACTATATGATTTCACCAGTTATAGCTGCTGATGGACAACAATTTGATTCAAGGGTTGTAGGGATGTCTTTGCCTAATGGGCTGCCTAAAGATGCTGATGCTAATGGTGCGTATAATATTGCACGAAAAGGACTGATGGCGGTGCATAATATTAAAGCAGGCTTTAAAAAACCATTTGAAATATCTAACGAAGAGTACTTAGAATATCTTCAAAAGTAATCGGTATATTATTCCACATCTAAAGATATGTTACAAGGCATTGAAGTATATTCTGATATATATAGAATCATAGGAAAGATTGATATATATGACAGAAAAAAAGAAGCATTAGTAGAGCGGAAGAATAAAATTACAACTATTTATGACGGCTATATATTTCAATTGTATGCTCAATATTTTGCCATGACAGAACAGGGGCATAAGGTAAAAGCTCTAAATCTTTATTCATATGCAGATAATAAATCATATAAGGTGGAATTACCAGAAGAGAATGAAGGGATGTTCCATAAGTTTAAGCAATTACTATATGATATTAGAACGTTTGATTTAAGAAAATTTCATCAGAATAACACGGAAAAGTGCAAGCACTGTATTTATGTTCAGCTTTGTGTAAGTCAGGGTGAAAAGTATGTTGAGTGAACCAGGATTTTCAATGCGCAAGATTGTCATGATTCATGCTAACCAAGGGCAGAAAATTAGCTTTTTGAATGACAATCTTGTGGTCAAAGATAAGGAAGGAAAAATAATTTTACAGTATACTTGCCATAGGGTATTTATTATCTATATTATAGGTGGATTTACTGTGACTAGTGGACTAATTGAACGGGGCCGACGATTTGGTATATCTTTTGTATTTCTTACTGCTGGCTATAAATTTTATGAAAGCATCCCTTATGCATCAAGAGGAAATACAATGCTTGTTAGTCGACAATACACAAGTAATATCAATGGTCAAATAGCGCAAAAAATTGTTGAAAACAAGATTCTCAATCAAAGGAAAGCCTTATTATCATTGCGTAAATATAAAGACGGCATTGAGATGATTGACAAACGATTAGAGAGTCTAGTAGAACCGATAGATGATTTAGCTACTTTATTAGGTATAGAAGGGACTGCAGCCAAAATCTATTTTAATCGAGTTTTTGAAGAGGCTAATTGGCAAGGTCGCCAACCTAGAGTTAAAAATGATGTAATCAATCTGTTATTAGATATTGGCTATACAGTGCTATTTAATTATGTTGATGCTATGACATCTATGTATGGATTTGATGTTTATAAAGGTAATTTGCATCAAGAGTTTTATAAGCGTAAATCCTTAATTTGTGATTTAGTAGAACCATTTCGTGTCATTGTCGACCTTAAAATAAGAAAAATGTATAATTTAAAGCAAATCTCAGAAGATGATTTTATCTGTCAACGAGGCCGCTATATGATTAATTTCAAGAGCAAAACCAATTATGGGGTAGAATTTGCAAAGGAGATTAATGATTATAGCATATGCATTTACCGCTATGTAAAAGGCTACTATAGATGGTTTATGACCAGCGAAGATATTAGTAAAATGCCTATGGCGGAGGTTGTAAAAAATGATTTTAATTAGTTACGATATTGCTGATGATAAGAAACGATCTAGGTTTAATAAATTTATTCGCAAATTTGGGTTTATGTTACAGTATTCTGTATATGAAATTACAAATAGTGAAAGTATGCTAGATAAGATAATCTGGGAGATAGAACATCGTTGGGAACCAACATTTGATGAAAGTGATTCAGTCATCATTATAAAAACTAGCAAAACATGTAGAATATCAAAATTTGGGTATGCAAAACATGATGAAGATAGTATAGTAGTAATATAATGGGTCTTATAGATTAACATGCAAATCTGAGTCTTAATGTAAAAATAGGAGAGAATTTGTGCTTAAATTGGACGTAACTAATGATTTTTTGTTGCTGGAGCAACAAATTCTCTCCAAAATAAACAATTTGGGGTCTATAAGACCTAAATAATTTCTACTGTTGTAGAT
>SAAR01000890.1 GCA_009916335.1 Erysipelotrichia bacterium
TGGTAGGATTACGTGAGTTCAAAAGTCAATTTGGCAATAGGGTTTTTAGTATATATCTATCAGTTGATTACGATGAAAGAATGCGTAGGTGTATTGCAAGAGGAGACTTCAATGAAGAAGAATGGAAGCTTCGTGCAATATCCGATGACAATCTGTTTGATAGTGTCAATTGTAGTGAATTTGATTGTATAAAATATTAAACATGGAACGTAAATTAACCATTGCTGTAGATTTGGATTCTACATTAAACAATCTTAATCACGTATGGATTGTGAGGTACAATCAAATGTATAATGACACGCTAAACTGCTTTAATGAATGGAACGTTGTAAACTGCGTAAAGCCTGAATGCGGTAATAAGATATTTGATATACTCGGAGCAAAAGACTTTTTCTATAATCTAGGCATGCAGTCAGGAGCTGATGAAGTAATGGAAAAGCTTTGCAATGAACACAATGTTCACATTGTGACGGCATATACAGCGGATACATGCGTAGATAAGGTTAGATGGGTACAAAAGTATTTGCCGTTCTTTGATATTAAGAATATTGTGTTCTGCAATAACAAAAGCCTATTTAACGCGGATGTTCTTATTGATGATGCGCCACTTAACCTAGAAATGTTCCCAAATACAACCATTTGTTTTGACATGCCTTATAACAAAGAAGTTAAAAGCGACTATAGAGCGTTTGGATGGGATGATATAAATACAATATTTAACAATATAAAAAAGGAAAGGAGTACTTATGTAGCAAAAAATGTATTGTAAAAAAGGTGAGTAGAAGCACCTAAATAATACTTATGGAACAAATGTAAAAGGCAACCGTTATTTGGCTGCCTTTTTACGTTTCTTTTCTCTCGGAGGCGGAAAGCTGAATTTAAGCTCTATACCATGAAAGTAATACAATAGCTTCTTCTTTATACGTACCGCCTCGTCAACGTTCAATTTACTTCCTTTATGCTCTTCTGCTATAAATTCACCGTCTTTATCGTAATAGGTAAAGTCACAAGTGTATTGCATCGGTCTCTCTACCACTTTTACAACCTCTTTTACCTTAGTTTTTAGCGCTTTTCTAACTATTTTAGTTTGTTTGGGTAGTAATTCGTAAGTCACTTGTCTTTTGAGGTCTGTAATAAGCCCATTTCGCTCCATATCAAGTAATAGCAAGTAGCGTTCATACTCTGATTTAGAATCAAAGTGACCATGTTCATTTTCTACAGGCTTCGGCTTAAATCGTCCTGAATACATTCTTTTTTTATTTTGTGA
>SAAR01000891.1 GCA_009916335.1 Erysipelotrichia bacterium
GATATATGCATCGCTATTTGCGAAAATTAAAGCACCATATGTTAGATATGGTTTAATGGCGTTTATCAGTACAATTACCCACTCGTTGTTAGTGTTTAGTTTTTTATACTTTAATGGTAAAGAACTATTTTTTCCAACAGTTGATGTCGCAGGAGCGATCGCAAATTACTTACCCTTTGTTATAGGGGCGTTTACCGTTAACTCTCTTATTGAAGCGGTGGTAGCGGGGTTAATTACTATTGTTTTGATAAAAGCGATAAAGCGATAATCATATTGAGATATTTAACAGCAGCAATGCTGTTTTTTTTATTTATTAAATCTAATTTAGACTACATTTAAGCTATTATTGATGGTATGATTAATATGTATCTTTTAATAGATTATAAGGAGGAACTATGAAAGAACTTAAAGGAACAAAGACAGAACAGAATTTAAAAGATGCTTTTTCTGGTGAGGCGCAAGCAAGAACAAAATATACTTATTATGCCAGCAAAGCGAAAAAAGAAGGTTATGAACATATCGCTGATATTTTCATGGAAACTGCTGAGAATGAAAAAGAACATGCTAAGTTATGGTTTAAGGCATTACATGGTGATGATATACCGACAACAGTCGTTAACTTGAAAGATGCGGCTGATGGTGAACATTATGAATGGACCGATATGTATGCCAAAATGGCTGAAGAAGCCAGAGCAGAAGGTTTTACAGCAATAGCTTTAAAAATGGAAGGTGTTGCTAAAATCGAAAAGCATCATGAAGAACGTTATTTGAAACTATTAGCTAATATTGAAGAAGAGATTGTTTTCAAAAGAGCTGAAGAAACAGTTTGGATATGTCGCAATTGTGGTCATCTTCATACTGGAAAAGTTGCTCCTAAAGAATGTCCGGTGTGTAATCATCCACAAGCATTCTTTGAGATTAATTGCGAGAATTACTAAAACGGGTCAATCCCGTTTTTTTATAGTCAATACTGTAATGATAAGTTGAAATTACATATGTTTAATTTGTAACATTTACTAAAAAGGAATATTATATACTAAGCGGAGGTTTTTATGCATAAACAATATTCAATGTATTTAGCGCAGATCAAGGCTAAAATTATAGAATTAGAAAGACTTTTACAACAGAAATTCACATACGTTAGTATTTTGGCAACCGATGTTAATGGTATAAGTGTTAGGGTTGGTCAAAAACAAAAAAGCATTAGTGACTATATGCTAAGCGAGCGTGGTTTTGTGATTAGGGTATATCAAGATGGTTTGTATAG
>SAAR01000187.1 GCA_009916335.1 Erysipelotrichia bacterium
AAGACTCCTTTCCACAAACAGGCTCCCACTATATTATAAAAAACGGAACTTGTTTTGACAAAAAGGGTTGTTTCGGAATTTTCAAAAAAATTTGAGGAAAATGAAAAAGAATGAAAAAAATGAAAAATAGACTTGATTTCTATTTCAAATTTTGGTATTGTATTATCAATTCATAAAGCTATGAACAAGAGTAGTATCTAAAAGGAACATGATAGAGAGTAACGAGTTGGTGGAACGTTATATGGGAACATTAGAGAACGTGCTTGGGAGCAGGAATATCGAAGCTTGAGATATTCACGTGAGCCTTGCGTTAAAAGGTTAAAGAGCTGATATATTTGTTTATGTCAGAAACATGGTGGTACCGCGATATAAGTCGTCCTTGTAATAAAGGGTGGCTTTTTTTGTTTATATAGGATATAGGAGGAATAGAAAATGAGTTTTGATTTTAGTATTTTAGAAAAATATTGGCAATTGATCTTAAGTGGAGTACCAATTATTTTATATTTATCATTAGGTTCTGCTTTTTTTGGAAGCCTAATTGGATTAATCTCTGTATTTATTAGAAAATCAAGTAAGATAGGGAATGCAGTGATTGCGACTTATGTTGATTTGTTTCGAGGAACACCAGTATTTGTGCAATTGTTTCTTTTCTATTTCGGGTTACCTAGTTTAATTCCTGCATTAGGAAATATCAGTCCTGTTGTTTCTTGCTATGTTGTGTTTTCCTTAAATTCAGGTTCTTACCTTTCAGAAATTATGCGAGCAGGAATCGAAGGTATTGATAAAGGACAAATTGAAGCCGCAAAGGCATTAGGAGTAAATAGTAAAGATATTGCTTTTGATATTATTATTCCACAAGCGATTCGTAATGTACTACCAGCCATTGTTAATGAATTTATTACTCTAACAAAAGAAACTTCCATTGTTTCGCTAGTTGGTTTACACGATATGATGTATTGGTATACATCGGTTAAGAATCAAACGTTTAGCAATTTTGAACCATTGATAATCGTTTTCTTTGCTTACTATTTTATGAATAAAGCATTAAGTTTATTAGGAAAATTTGTAGAAAGGAAGTTAAGCTATGATTAAGATTGAACATTTATACAAAGAGTATGGACCAGAAATCAAAGTGTTATTTGATATTAATTTCACTTTTGAAGATGCGAAAACATACGCCATTATCGGTAGTAGTGGTGGTGGGAAATCAACACTAATCAGATGCTTAAATTTATTGGAAGAACCAACAAGTGGTAGTGTTTATTTCAATGATATGAAAGTTAATGATCCAAAAACCAATCTAGCACAAGTAAGAGAAAAGGTGGGAATGGTATTTCAAAACTTTAATTTATTTGAACATATGAAAGTGTTAGATAATGTAACGTATGCATTAAAGAAAGTGAAGAAAATGAATAAAGCAGAAGCAGATGAAAAAGGGAAAGCACTATTAGAAAAAGTAGGGCTAGGGCATCGTATCAATGCTTATCCACATCAGATGAGTGGCGGGGAAAAACAGCGATGTGCCATTGCTAGAGCGTTGGCAATGGAGCCTGAAGTATTATTGTTTGATGAACCAACGAGTGCTTTAGATCCAGAGATGACAAGTGAAGTACTAAAAGTATTGCAAGATTTAAACCATACAGGAATGACGATGATTGTTGTTACACACGAAATGAATTTCGCTAAACATGTAGCTGATTATGTCATCTATATGGATAAAGGAAATATTGCAGAATGTAGTGGGGCTAAAGAGTTCTTTGAACAGCCAAAGAGTGCAAGAGCAAAAGAATTCTTGTCTAATATGATTTAATAACTTAAGGGAGGAAATGAAAATGAAAAAGTTAGTAATGATGTGTTTGGGATTAGTGATGGCATGTTCACTAGTGGCATGTGGAAGTGAGAGTAAAGATGATAAGAAATTAACAGTACTTACCAATTCAGGATATGATCCATATGAGCTTGTAGATGAAGATGGAAATTTATATGGGTTTGATATTGATGTAATGAACAAAGCAGCAGAAATTGCTGGCTATGAAGTAAAATGGAAAGATATTGATTTTGATGCTATTGTTGAATCTATTAAACAAGGAAAAGGAGATGTGGCAATTGCAGGAATCACCTATACAGCTGAACGTGCAAAACAAGTAAGTTTCTCTGATGTTTATTATGCTGGAGAAGATGCACAAAATTATGTATTAACAATGAAAGATAGTTCTATGAGTACTACGGAAGATATTAAAGGGAAAAAGATTGGTACACAGATGGGTACTATTCAAGAAGCAATCTTAGAAGATTTAAAAGATGAGTACAATATAGAGATTGATAAAAGAAAAAACTATTCTGATTTAGCGATTGAATTAGATAAAGGGGTAGTTGATTGTATGGTTGTGGAAAAAGCAGTCGCTGATAAATTGATGGCGAAAAACGAGAATTTCACAGCTTATAAACTAGAAGCAGGTGCTGAATTAGCAGGAAATGCAATGATTTTTGCGAAAGACAACGAAGAATTAAAAGAAAAATTCAATGCAGCAATTCAAGAAATGAAAGACAATGGAGAAATGGATAAATTAGTCAAAAAATATTTTGATTAAAAGAAATCAGTAAAGGTATTTATGAGAAAAGATTCACAGTTGAAACTTTTCTCTTTTTTATATAAAGGAAACTTTTGAATTGTGATATACTATTGTCGAGGTGTTCAAGATGAAAAAAATGATGATTGTTTGTTTGCTCGTGTTAGTTGGCTGTGCAAATAACAGTGTTTATAATGAAGAAGAAACAAAACAGTTAAAAAAGGCAGATGTTTATGACATTGCAAATAATGATTGTGAAAATAGTGATAGTGTAAAAGTAATGCTGAATAGCAATGCATTTAATGAAAAGCATATTAAATCTTATTGTGCATTAAAACTGACAGATAGTGAAGGTGTCAATGAGTTGTTAGATGCCAAAGTGAAAGTAAAAGATGTACAAAAGTATGTCGATTTAAGTAACTTCCATGCAGAAAAGGTAAGTCGCTATCTTGCTTATCCAGCGAATACAATTAAAGAAAAAGTAATGAATGTGAATATGGATATGGACCTTGAGCCATATGCGACAACTACGATCATTAACGATGATAGCGATATGACATTATTAGTGAATAAATTCAATGCCCTTCCAGAAGGATATGTACCTGATGATTTAGTAGATGTTAATTATGTATGTGTACAAGGGGAAGATTTTTCTTGTTCAACAATGGCACGCATGCAACTTAGAAAAGAGGCAGCACAAGCTTATGAACAATTTGCGAAAGCAGCACAAGAAGAAGGACTAGAAATACGTGCGATTGCGACTTATCGCTCTTATGATTATCAATTGGGTTTATACAATTACAATAAGGATTTATATGGTGTTGAATATGCAGATGCGTATTATGCAAGAGCAGGGCAAAGTGAACATAACAGTGGGTTAGCTGTGGATATTACGTTCAATGGGCATAATTATAATGAAATTGAAAATTATGAAGGCTATGAATGGATATTAAACAATATGCACCGTTATGGCTTTATCTTACGTTATCCAAAAGATAAACAAGCAATTACAAAATACGGGTATGAAAGCTGGCACTTGCGTTATGTTGGAAAGAAAGCCGCAAAAACAATCTATGAAAATAAATGGACATTAGAAGAATACTACGGAGCAAAATAAATATGAAGAAACTATGTATGATGCTTGTTTGTGTGATGGTTTTAGTAGGCTGTACACAAACAAAAGAAACAAAAAAAGAGAAGAAAGTAGTAAATAAAGACACGATTGTATCTTTTGTTGGGGTTGGTGATAATTTAATTCATGAAACAGTCTATCAAGATGCAAAACAAGAAGATGGTAGTTATGATTTTACAAAGATGTATAGTGATGTGAAAAAGACGATCAGTAAAAGTGATATTGCTTTTATTAATCAAGAAACAGTGTTAGGGGGAAGTGAATTAGGATTGTCAGGCTATCCTACATTTAATTCTCCTACTGAGATTGCTAAAAACTTAGAAGATACAGGCTTTAATCTTGTAAATTTAGCGACAAATCATAGTTTAGATAAATATGAAAGTGGCATTGCTAATGAATTAGCAGCTTTTGCGAATACTAATATAACAGTGAATGGTGTGTATACATCACAAGAAGCATATGATCGTATTCCTACCTTTAAAAAGAAAGGAATTACTTTTAGCTTTTTAGCTTATACTTATGGAACGAATGGAATTGAAGCACCAAATCCTTATAATGTATCGTATTTTAGTGATGAAAAGATTACTAGTGATGTCGCAAAGGCAAAAGAAGTGAGTGATGTTGTTATTGTTTCAGCCCATTGGGGAGATGAAAATACATTTGCCCCTAATGCGTTTCAAACACATTATGCACAACTGTTTGCTGATTTAGATGTCGATGTTGTGATAGGGACACACCCACATACGATTCAACCAGTAGCGTGGATTAAAGGCAGTGGTGGCAATGAAACATTAGTCGTATATTCACTAGGAAATTTTTTAGGTGGTATGTTAACAAGTGATAATGCCATTGGTGGTATGATTTCGTTTGATTTTGTAAAAAAGGAGAAAAGCAAAGAAATCAGTGTAGAGAACGTAAAATGGATACCAACATTTATTCATTTTGAAGGAAACCAGAATGATATTCTTGCACAACGTTATCATTATAAGACTTATTTTGTGAAAGACTATACAGATGAATTAGCGAATCAACATGTATTGAATGGTTTTGAAGGAAATGTTGTTAGTTTAGATTATATTGAGGCGAAAACAAAAGAAGTCATTAATGAACAGTTTTTAAAATAGGTGATGAGATGGAAAAGTATATAAAAATGATGGAGCAATACGCACAAGAACATCATGTACCAATTATGCAAAAAGAAGGTATTTCATTTTTACAAGAAGTGATTCAACAGCATCAAGTAAAAACAATTCTTGAGATAGGTAGTGCGATTGGTTATTCAGCAATACAGATGTGTAGAATGGATCCAACGATTCATGTGGTAACCATCGAAAAAGATGAAGAACGCTATAAACAAGCATTACAAAATATTGCTTTATGCAAGTTGGAGGATCGCATTCAAATAATGAATGAAGATGCATTAACAGCTGTTATCGAGGGTAGTTTTGATTTAATTTTTATTGATGCAGCGAAAGCACAGTATATTAAATTTTTTGAACGTTATGAAAGTAACTTAAGTGAAAATGGGTTAATTGTGAGTGATAATTTAAAATTCCATGGTTTCGTGGAAAGTAAGGAACGTATTAAAAACCGTAATACAAGACAATTAGTAGGAAAGATTAAACGTTACATAACGTATTTAAAGGAAAATCCATCATTTGATACTTGTTTTTATGAGTGTGGTGATGGTGTTGCCATATCAAAAAGAAAATGCAAATAAAAACAAGACACTTACCTTTGTATTTGTCTTGTTTTGTTTATTAAAACGGTTTTTTATTTTGCTTTTTACCATTGATTAAAGCATCGAAATTTTCGATGAACAATAATAATTTTTCCTGTTCAAAAGGAGAATAACTACGATATAGTTTAATGATCTTTGCCTCGTTGGCATTCAATATTAAATTAGTGCGATGATTCGTAATCGAAAAGGTTTGATTCATATCAATTTCTAAAAATTGTAGAATACTCATCAATGTTGAGAAATCAGGTTCCCGTTTATTACGAACGTAGTTGTTAAATGTGGAGTAGGGAATATTCATCATTTCAGCTGCTTCTTTTTGGGTGAGCCCTTTAAATTCCAAACCACTCATAATTAAGTTACCAATGTTAAATTTTTCCATTTATTTACCTCTAAGAGTATTATAAAGGACAATAACTTCAATGTGTGGATTATCCACAAATCGTATAAATAATATTTCAATACACAAAATGAAGATTATAGATTTTTTGTGTAAACATCGAGTATTCATAGATTATTTTTTTACTTAGTGTTATAATATAAAAAAATGGAGGTTGCAATATGAAAAAAGCCTTAGGAGTCATTGCAGTATTGGGAAGTGCTGCCGCATTAATTGCATACAAATTGAAAAAAGATGAACAAAGAAACGTCGATTACACTACTATGAATGAAGATGATATTAGTGAGCGTATTCTAAAAACTGCCCAAGAACAAAATTTTGCTGAAGATGATGGGGAATCATTTGAAGAGAAAGCATCCACAGAAACAGCAAGTTACCCACATTTGAATGAAGATGATATGGTGCGTTTGAATGAAATTAGTGAAGCACGTTTTGCGGAAATGGAACAAAGTGAAGATCAAAGAAGTGAAAGACCTTTACAACATGTTGTTGTATTTAATGAAGAAACATCATTGGAAAAGTATAAGACGATTGTGATCAACGAGGGGTATGTAGTAACAAGTGGCGATGAAGAAAACGAACTTGTGATATTGAATATCACAGATGTAAATCCTGATGCCATATTAAGTAAAGTATTCTATCTTGCAAATCTTGCAAAAGAGTACCATGGAACATATGTAAATTGGATATTGAAATAATATAGCAAAAAGAGAACATAAATTGATATGTTTTCTTTTTATTTGCTTTTTTTAACATAAATAAAAAGTAAGTAAAAAAGAGAGCATCATCGTTTTTCACTGTCAAGACACTTTTTTTGCTGTATATTGTTTCTTTCTGCTTTTCATAGTATAATAA
>SAAR01000892.1 GCA_009916335.1 Erysipelotrichia bacterium
GTAATGAAATACCAGCAAAAATCAGTGCTGCTAGAGTAATTGTCGACAGCCAACCAGCGATTGAATTAGCAACCTGGCTGCCTGTGCGGACAGCATATTCACTGTCGTCGACATGATTAGTTTTTAAAGCGGTATCAACTTCTTTTAATAAGGCATCTCGGACTTCTTCTTCTGTTCCAGCAGCACTAAATACAAAGGCATTTTTTACATAACCCCCACCCCTAAAAAGAAACGAGGAATAAGCGACATCACACAAGCCTATATAAAGCGTTTTGAGCGTTGTTTGTGTTAAACCCTCATAATTTACCACAAGACAGTTTAAAACGTTTAATATCGCCATGAATTGGCTTGTTACAGCTTGTTATGTAAGAATGTAATAGTGCGCGTGATGATAGCCGTAAAATGGTATAATATAATTATGTAAAAACCTAATAAAACCTAATATAAAATCACAAAGTAGAAAGGTGTATAAATGTTTGAATTATTTGATATTAGCAAAGAGGAACAAGAAAAGATTTTAAAGCAAGCTAGACGAGTGTTAAGCGGATATAGACATTTAAAAAGAGCTTACACTTTATCCATGCCACAAGCACACACGCAACATTATGGCGGTGTGTCAACGTCTAGGACGAGCAAGACAAGCAATGAAAGCCCCGAGCTTATGAGATACTTAGAATTAGGCGAAAAGGTTGAGAAGATAGAGCAGGCGGTTGAGAGAGTAGAATTTAGCGATTATCTAAAAAAATAAGTTTATGAAATCTGATAAACTAAGCGTTTATCGACTAATTGAATTATCGGGCTATGAACATACTCAATACCACTACAATCTTAGGACAGCGTTAGTTGATTTTGCTATCTCATACGGTATTGTTGACTTTTCAAAGTATGATTTTACAGTTGAAACTGTTAGCATATCACGCGCACAATAAAAATCATCAAAATAGGCACATTTTAACAATCCCTTGTGCTGAAAAATGTTGACATAAAAAAAGCCGTGTAACGTTGGTACACAGCCACTTGCCTGACAATAATTTAACAAATTTTAACTAGCCTTTTAACTAGCCCTTGATTGAAATTGAATGAGTTTTATTGAGGTAGTAAAATTTAAGAATGCTTATATATCAACATTGTTGAGGTCTATTGACTTGTAATGATATATAATAGTAGAATAGTAACATGAAAAAAGTAATCGGGATAACAGGTGGCATAGCTACCGGCAAGTCGGTTGTTACCTCATATTTGCGGGCACATGGTTATGAGGTGATT
>SAAR01000893.1 GCA_009916335.1 Erysipelotrichia bacterium
AAACAGGTTAGAAACGACAAAGATATTGAGGACGTGAATATTGAGAAGTAGAGATATGAAACGCAATAGATTAAAACTTGAATTAGAAGAAGCTATAGATTACCAAAGGATGTTGATTCAAGAAATGGTTGTAAATTATTTAAAAAATAATGATTATGTTGCCGCAGAAAACGTCTTGAGGGACATGTATTAATTATAAGTAACTAAAAATATAGTAAACCATATTGATTTATGATTAAATATATGCTATAATAGCGTTATAATAAATCAAGAAATGATGGTTGGTGAATGAAATTAAGCACTTATGCTGATAAAGCTAGTGTTTCATATCAAACAACTCATCGCTGGTTCAAAAACGGTAAAATACCAGGGGTTTATCAAATTGAATCAGGAACGGTTATTGTTCCTGATAGTGCAATTCCAAGTGGCTTAAAGGAATCTAGTCCACGCACTAAAACCGTTAAAACTTTAGAAAGGAGAAACCGATGAGAAAGCAAAAAGCTAAAGCAAAGAAACGTGCAAAGACTTTACATAAAGCCATTGCTTGCGTTGTTCCAGCAAATCACGTCAAAGCAGAGCGTGCTAAAGCAGTTTTAGAACCATATCAAGATGCAATGACATTCTTTATTCATCACATGAACCAACAGCTCTTAATGGGTGAAACTATTGGTTCTTACACCAGCTTGAAACCTGCGGACTTACAGACGCCTTTAAGTGCCCGCTATGTTCAAGAGGCTTACACACAAGCTAACGCCTCCTTTACATCTTATTTGGGATGGTTAACCCGTAAGGTTAGAGGATTGATTACGAATTCATCACTTGATGACGACACGAAAACTTTGTTTTATCGCTTGAATGCTCAACAGGAATGGTACAAGAAAACCGTAGAATTAGACTGGGATATCACAACAGATAATGAACTTCTTGTTCCTATTGGTAAAACTCCTAAAAATGGCAATATCCGCATTTCTAAAGCAGTTGATTCTAAGGATTTATGGTTGTTGAGACGAATGGTTAAGAAAGCTAAGCAATGGCTTAGCCTTCCAAATTTATCTCGTGTAGCTAGCATTAGCCTCTCTGCTCAGACCATGGATCTCCAACATTCAGGAAATAGCTTTGCCTTTTGGCTAAATCTTGCGACTTTAGAAAAAGGTAAACGTGTGTTATTACCTTTGACTCGTAATTCTTATTTAGAACAAGAACTCAAAAAAGGTAGACTCAATAAGCAAGTTCAAGTTAAATTTAAAGAAGATGGTACAATCGCCA
>SAAR01000188.1 GCA_009916335.1 Erysipelotrichia bacterium
AATTCAGGTGCTTCGCACATCATTATATTTTAAAAATCTGATACAAAATCTGAAAATCCTTTTAAATCACTTTTTCATATCGAACTTTACACTACCATTAGACTATAGTTACATATTTCTTTTTTATGAGTACTGCAAAAAGCTATGATGAATTCACTAAAATGTATATAGTTCAAATTAGGTAATTCCATAGTCATCACATCAAAAGAATCAAAAGGTATTTCCATACCTTTGCCTATCCATTTCACATATGATTCTTTCTTAGTCCATATTTCAATAAATCTTTCATCTTGTTTTTCCTTATTGGAAAAGATATAATTTTGCTCGTTTACGGTAAAAAAACGCTTAACAATACGATGATTGACTTTTTTAATTCTCTCAATATCTACACCAATAGGTTTATTTGATACTACACAAACAATTACGCCTTTTGTGTGAGATATATTATAGTGTATGTCTGGATAGTTTTTGAGATAAGGTTTGCCAAACTCATTCTTGCACATTACCAAACTATCCTGGTCTACACTCAAGTATTCGCTTAGAACCTTCTCAGCAAATACTTTAGAATGAGCTTTGGCATTCTCCATCTCAGATATAAATAATTTAACCATTGTGTTGACACCTCTCTATCATTCGAGAGAGTTCTATTATTCCATAAAATCCAATATGTCCTTAACCGTTATAAAACCTTTGATTTGTTCTCCAGTAAGCTTTTTCTCAAATTCATCATCCATTAATACGATTAATGATAATTTTGTCATAGAATCCCAATTTTCTAATTCTGAAAGACTCATATCTTCTTTTAATTCTCCTTCTTCTAACTCAAAAGTTTCTTCCAATAATGCTAATTTTTCTTGTTTAGTCATAGTAAATCGCTCCTTTAATTTTATTATAATTTTTAAGTTAACTCTTCTTTATTTTCATCATGAGTAATCTTAAATAAAAACCATCCATTAATCCTTTAATAGCTTCCTCACATTTTCCAATGCTTCTAAATCTCCTACTGACTCACTCTCTACTTCTATCTGTAAATTTGAAGCTACTGATTTTACAAAATTACTTAATGTAGTACCTGGACCTATTTCTATAAATCTTCTTACACCTTCTTTTAGTAATAGCTCTATAGACTGTTGCCACATTACTGAATTACTCACTTGCTTTATCAATGATCCTTTTATATCCTCTCTACTGGTAATGATTTTAGCATCAACATTATTTACTACAGGAATTTTTGGGTTATTAAAGATAATTTTGTCTAAGTCTTTTTTCAATAGTTCTCCTGCGGGCTTTAACATACTACAATGAAATGGGGCACTAACGGGTAATGGTAATGCTTTTCTTGCACCCAGCTCTTTAGCCTTTTTCACGGCTTTTCTAATAGCATTTTTTTCACCGGAAAGAACAATTTGCTCATGGGTATTGTAATTTGCTATTTCTATTATTCCTTCTTCACTTGCGTAATCTATGATTTCTTTTACAGATTCGATAGATAAACCAACAATAGCACCCATCTTACCTTGCCCTTTTGGCACTACTTGTTGCATATACATACCTCTATTTTGAACAAGTTTCACCGTCTCTGAAAATTCTAAGGTTCCTGCATTAATTAGTGCAGAATACTCTCCTAAACTCAAGCCAGCTGTATAATCGCATGTAAACCCTTCGTTCTGCAACACCTTTAAGATGGCTATTGAAGTGGTCAGAATAGCTGGCTGAGTATTCTCTGTAAGCATTAGATCTTCTTCTGGTCCTTCAAAACAAATCTTTGCTATGTCATATCCTAATTTATCGTTGGCTTCCTCAAAAGTTTGTTTTGCTATACCAAAGTTTTCATAAAAATCTTTTCCCATACCTACACACTGCGATCCTTGGCCAGGAAAAATAAATGCTGTTTTAAACATTGTTTTATCACCTCTATTTCTTAAGATAATTTTATGAAGAGAGCCTACCACCATCAATTGGAATGCTTGTCCCTGTAATAAACTTCGACAAATCAGTTAATAAATAGGCTATCATATTTGCTATATCAATTGGTTCACCCATACCTAAATACTGTCTCGCCATGATGTTTTTTGCATCTTCAGAATCTACAGATCTATCTAAAAAAGCCTCGAATATATCGGTTTTGATTAACCCTGGCATTACGCTATTGACTCTGATTTTTTTTGGCGCTAACTCTTTTGCCATGCATCTAATAGCAGCATCCATAGCTGCCTTAGATGCACAATAGGCTGTTTTACTTTGATTCCCTTGTACTGATGCTATTGAAGAAATACCAACAATACTCATATTCTCGTTAAAAAAACTCTTTTTTGTAATACATCTTGTGATTTCAACAAATGAATTGAAATTGATTTCCATTACTTCTCTCAAAAAATCAGGCTTCATCATTTTCAGAGGTCTAGTATTTCCTATTCCAGCAGAATGTACAAAACCATCAATTGCACCATTCTCTGAAACTATCTGTTTTATTAAACTCTCAATACCTTCAAGATTTTTTAGATCATAGCAGTAAAACTTATGTTTGTCTCCTTTAAGGTTTAATAGAACATCTTCTAACTTTTCTTTACTCCTTGCTACCATAACCAACTGAGCTCCCAATTTACTAAGTAGTATAGCTGTTTCTTTACCTATTCCCGAGGAAGCACCAGTAATCAATACTCTCTTATTACTTAAACTCATTATATCTTTCATATCACATACCTCCCTCTTATAATTGATGTGGAGAATCTATAAAACCTTCAGAAAAATAATCATCTGTCTCGATTATTGGGAAAATATCGTCTATATTTATAACCGATGAAAATACACCCCATGACAATCCAACACCAAAACCGCACATTAATGCATTAATCTTTTCTCCTGACTTATCTCCATAAGCATCGCATAAGGCGAGAGTAATTGCAGGTGCTGATGTGTTTCCGTATCTATCTAGACAAAGAGGCATCTTATCCATAGGAATTTTTAATTTTTTTGAAATCTGTTTGTGAATAAACTTATTTGCTTGATGCAGTGCAAAACAATCATAATTTTCTGTGCTTGTAGATGTGTATTCTAAAAAGTCCTTGATAGCTTTTGGTACATCAGATATCGTAAAATTAAAAACATCTGTACCATTCATATTTGTGTTATATAAGGTTCTCTCGTTTCCATCTGACCATATCATTGACTCTGTCGATGCATTGAGGTTTCTAAACCCACCAGCTGGAGCAATGATTGCCTTATATCCATTTCCATCAGAACGAAGTAATCCATTTATGCTAGCACATCCTAGGTCTTTTTCTAATAGAATAGCACTACCACCATCTCCAAAAAGCATAGCGGTAGATCGATCATTAGGATGAACAATTTTTGATATGGTCTCTGCAACTATGAGCAATGCTCTTTCAATATTCGAGCTTTGCATTAAAGATAGAATGGTCTGCATACCATATACAAAAGCAGAGCAGCCAAGATTAATATCATATGAAACACACTCTTTAGACAGCCCTAACCTTTTATGGAGCACACATGCCGTTGCCGGTCTCCTATAATCTGGTGAATGAGATGCGAAAATTAAAGCTCCTATACTGTCAGTATCAACTTGTTTTTCTTTTATTAACTTTTCTGCAGCTACATACCCTAAATCTGAAGCAGTTTGTTTTTCAGATGTTTTACGATACTGATTAATTCCTGTCATTTTTTTAAACTTATTAACAGTTTCTTCTCCAAATTTAGGAATAAAACTATCAACTTCCACTATCTTTGTTGGTACTGCACTAGCAATTCCGGATATCTTTATATCGTTAAATTTAAAATATGGCATATTTAATCTCCTCTCTAATCGTTTAATTTGTTTACTCTATCCTCTAGCAAAAAATCTTCAAAATGTCCTGGGTATACCCTTATACCTAGCGATAACTGTTTTAAGAATTTCAGTGTATACTCGGTATATGCTTTTCGACTACCTCCACTGAGTCGTGTCACTGTTGGGTAATCTCTCAATAATGAATCTCCTGAAAACAACTGCTGATTATCAATCAATATACATATACTCCCTTTTGAATGACCAGGAGTTGATATTAAATCAATTGTGTGACCAAACCATTCCATCTTCATGCGTTTTTCAAACGTAATGTCGGCGGCACATGAGTATGGTTCAATTTTATAAAAATCTTTGCTTCCATTGTCAGAAGGAATAATATCTACTAAAACATCAAAATATTTTGATAGGTTTTTACTTGGGTTTTTAATTGCATCTGCACATTCTTCATGACAAACTACTTTACAATCAAACATCTCTTTTAACCAATTTACACCACTAATATGATCGTAATGCTCATGGGTTAATATAATGTAGTCAACTAATAATGAATTATCTTTGATGTAAAGTAAAGCTTCTTCTGAGATACAGGGGTCGATAATAAGTGCTTTATTATTGCGTATTATAATGTACATGTTTGAAAATAACAAACTAGAAAAAAACCTGTTAATTGTTAACATTAAAAATCAACCTTTTTTGCGGGGTTGCCAAATACCTTTGTACTAGATTTTACATTCCTAATTACAACACTACCAGCACCTATATATGCATCATCTCCGACAGTAATATTATTCAAGATAACCGCATGACTCGCTACAAAAACTCTCTTGCCAATTTTTGCACTTGTGACATTAGCATACCCTGTTGTAGTAGAATAGTCGCCAATAACTGCACCACCTCCAATCATTGACCCCATTATGCTAACAAAACTTCCCAGTTGTGCATTTGGCGATACCGTACCATAAATATAACAACCTTCTCCACAAGTTACAAATTCACCAATGTTTGACTTTGGATGAATTATTGTTTCAAATTTTGCTCCCTTTTTCTTTAACAGATTAACAACTTTTTCTTTATCTTTTGGCTGGGCTATACCACACACAAATACATCATTCTCCTGTGGTAAATAGTCAACTATAGTATCAATAATCAAGTAGTCACATTCTACTCCATTTAACACATCTAGATCATCACTTAAAAAGCCCTTTATGTTCCACCTTTTTTCAATTCTGTTGATTTTCTTTATTGCGTCAAGTCGTTCGCGACCTGTAGGACCAGCCCCTACAATTATTAAATCCTTCACATCCACAACCTCCTTGTCTTAGTACATGTAACTAATGTTACATACATCTTTCACTATTTTATCCATATCTTCAACCCCATACCTCTGATCACAAGGTAATGGTAAAATGTTTGCTGCATAATCATATTCAATACTATCTTCATGATTTTCTTTTAATACATTTGGCCATAGAGTAGGAATATATATTTTCTTTTCAGCTAGCTTTTTTTTGATTTCAATACCATTTTCCACATAGAATGGATAAGCAAAAGGGCCATATGGCAACTTAATGTCCAAAATATTTCTATCTACTAAACAATCATGAAGATATTCAAAGTTTCTATTTCTAGTTTCTATAACTTTTTCATAATCAACTGCCCCTAAAATATTTCTTGTAAGCTTTGACATGCTTTTAATAGGTAGTTCTTTGAAAGCTTCATCATTTTTCTTGAATTCAATATAGTAACCTGATGCTTCCCCTTCAAACCTTCCAAGAATATGCTTCATTCGACAACTTGATTGATCTTCCTCTAATATTTCATCCAAAACAATATTAGTTGATAAATAAGCTCCATCCGGTACACCAAAGTACTTTCTGCAGGAATAAATTGTATCTATATCTGAATCAGGTTTCTGAAAAAATGACTGAGTATTATCTAAAATGATATTCTTATATTCTTCCTTGAATTTCCTAATTACATCATTTATAATTTGACCATAGTAATTAACTATATATAAATATTCATCTTCTTTTAATTTCTCTTCAAAAATAGGGAAAAAGTCTTTTCCAATATGATAATACTCAAAATTAATTCCATATTTACTTAACATATCCGACACGGAGTTACATAAAAAATATGGTAAATATATTTTACTTATTTTCTTTGCCTTTACTAAGTATAATAATGCGTTACGCCCTGTATTAAGTTCCACTAAATTTTTATAATAAGGTTTATCAATCAATTGATCCAATTGAAAATATCCTCCGATTTCCCTCATCAAATCACCTACTCTACGATTACTTCAATCCATTTTTCAGGATTGGAAACAAATTCCATCTGTTCTTCTTGAGTATCAAACTTTAGGAATAATATTCCTATGGCTTTGTTAGCGCCATCAAAATACTGAACAGTATCTCTTTTTTTCTTGTATATTACTTCTTTAATAATTTTATCTTCAATGCCATTTTTATAGTTAATTTCTAAAAAAGAACCATTCTTATCCGTGTGAAGTACGTAAGTAGATATAAATTTATCTTCATTTATACTATTTTTAAATCTATACTCATCACCCAGTGCTGATTCAAGGGTAGCAGCAATCATATCTTCCCCTGTTGCCATAAGTAAAAGATCTGGTATCATATTCCCACCATTACGTGGTCCCAT
Organism: Erysipelotrichia bacterium; assembly: GCA_009916335.1. The sequence goes on from SAAR01000188.1 coordinate 6,470, forward strand.
TTCAATAAAGTATAAATTTTCATTTTTATCAATCATAATTTCAATGTTAAATGCACCGAATTCAATATCTAATGAATCAAATAATCTTTGAGTTTCCTTTTTAACTAAATCTAGTCTATTTTTACTTATAAAGATTGGGTAGCTTGTCCCCACTGGAACATAAGGATTTACATTGTCATTCCTATGACTATTTAATAGCCCCCAAAATTCCACCTCTCCATC
>SAAR01000894.1 GCA_009916335.1 Erysipelotrichia bacterium
CCTTCTGTGCTGTATCGTGGTAGCAGTGCATCTTTATGCAATCGTTTTAGTTTCATTTGCTCTCCAATAATGCTTCAATCGTTAAAATATAAAGTCGATACGATGTTAAAAATACACAGACAAAAATAATTATAAGCCAAAGAAGGTCATACCATTGCGTTGTTTGTGGCATTTTAAATATCTTTTCAATAGAATAGATAACCAATTCCCCTGCGATAAATATCCAAAAGTAAAACCAAAAAATATCTAAAAATTTATGGTGCAAAAGCAATAAAATTGCGTCAATTACTTTCATCTTTCTTCTCCATATATTTTTTACCGCATCGTGAACATACTGCTTTTGAGCATATTTTGTTACCAAGAGGAATGCACCCAAATTCTTCAATGTAATCATCAAGAGAAGCTACCCATTGATGCCATCCAATAAAACATAAAATATATTTAAACATCTTTCTTCTCCACTTCCATCATAGGGTTACCAATCATCGTATACTCGTCATGTATTCCTTCCCATGACACCTTTGCATAAAGCCCATCCATTCCATGAAAGGTAAAGATTGCTTCATTACCTTCTGCTGTGAATTTATCACCTTTTTTAAGTTCGTGTAGTTTCATCTTAATACTCCTCTTGCTCATCAACAGTATTTCCAGCTTCTTTAAATTCTTCCATCTCTTGAGCTAGTTTCATTGTTTTTTCAAATTCTTCAACACCATAAAACATTGCTTTAACAGTTCCAGTAACCGTAATTACTTCATTTCTCTCTATCTTTACAACATCTTCTCTTTCAAAAGCTCCATCAACTATAATACATATTACTTTTTTCATCTTATCCCCTCACATAATCTATATTCCCTCATCCAAAATGAGGCTCGACTTACTGTTACATACTCTGATATGTAACGACCTTGTGTGTTGTGCATTGATGCTTCTGCGTAGAGTAGCTGTGCTGTTAAGAGTAGGCTTAGGCACATGGTGTGTCCTTATAATCACTATAAATACTAGGCTCTACACCCATAGGACGTTTGATTGCTTCTTCTACACATTGTTTGAGTAGTGTTATCTCTGCATCTTTAGCTTTAAGCTGTTCCTTTAACAACATTTCTGTTTCTAAAAATCCTTTTGATAATCTTCCAAGCTCGAAAGTGTGTTGATTAATTATGTGATTGATAACAAGAAATGCATCTCTTTGAGTAATTCTTTCATTACTATGGTCATTAATTGTTATTGTCATACACTCTAATTTGGCTTATATTCACTACAATAG
>SAAR01000895.1 GCA_009916335.1 Erysipelotrichia bacterium
GGTTTATTTATCATCTCCAGCTGTATCAGCAAGAATAGAATCATTAGAAAAGCAGGGAATCATCACAGGATATATGGCAGTAGTTGATAATATAAAATTAGGTTACCATATTACTGCTTTCATTAATTTAGAAATGACGCCAAAGCAAAAGCCTATATTTTATCCTTTTATAAGCCAATGTCCTAATGTGCTGGAATGTAATTGCGTTACCGGTATGTACTCAATGCTGATAAAGGTTGCTTTTAGAAGTACGATTGAGCTTGATACATTTATTGGTCAATTACAAAAATTTGGAAATACATCAACGCAGATTGTTTTTTCGACCTCTGTTCAGCCTCGTGGAATTGATATTTCTGGTTTTGATGAGCAAGATAAATTATAAATTATATAGAATGTTGTAGAGAGTTTTGTATATTCCGAATATGTTGAGCCTGAATATGTTGAGATTGAAGTAAACAATGTGACATTAAATTTATAAACCCTAACACAAAAGAGAGCAAGCCCCGTCGATTCCGACGAACCTTGCACTCAGTATATACCTTATAAAATAAGCTCCTGACTGACAAAATATAAGGGACACGGGATTATATAGCAGAGAAAATAAAACAATTTTCCTCTGAAGCATCCTGAAAAGCTAAACTGCCTTTGTTGATTTATTAAAGTATATTTGGTATCATATCATTTGTAACTACAGTACAAAAATATATCAAAAAATGGGGAGAGAGAATGAGCCCAGGTGATAAAATAGATGAGAAAGAACCTAAGCATCAGCGACGTGTTCGATATAAAGGAACTCACCCTAAATCTTTTAAAGAAAAATACAAGGAACTACAGCCAGAGTATTATGCTGATGCAGTGGAAAAAGTCATTCAGCAAGGCCATACTCCCGCCGGTATGCATATTCCGATTTGCGTGAAAGAAATATTGGATTTTTTGCAAATAACTCCAGGACAAACTGGATTAGATGCAACACTAGGTTATGGCGGCCATACTTTAGAGATGCTAAAATGCTTGAATTCTAAGGGGCACTTGTATGCAACTGATGTAGATCCTCTTGAATTACCGCGCACTAAAGATCGTTTAGAGCGTTTGGGTTATGGCCCCGAAATTTTAAAGATCAGGCAAATGAACTTTTCCAACATAGATCAAATTGTTCCCGAATCGGGGCTATTCAATTTTGTATTGGCAGATTTGGGTGTTTCTTCTATGCAAGTAGACAACCCTGAAAGAGGATTTTCATTTAAATTTGAAGGACCCTTGGAC
>SAAR01000896.1 GCA_009916335.1 Erysipelotrichia bacterium
TGATCATACTATGCGCGAACGATTGTTAGCCACTTTTGATGCGTCGCTAAATGTTGATCAAGAAACACAAAAAACAGTCACATATATTCAAAAAAGCTTTTTTGACTTTTCAGAGCTTTTTACTAAATTTGATTCATCCAACTTGTGCAACCTATATGAAGTGACTTTTGGTCATAAAAAGCTTTTATTCCAAATGATAAACACTGCTTGGATGTCACAAAAACAAGAGCAACCTGGAAAAATCATTTTTCCCAAAAATGCATTTAAAGGCTTTAATGCAGAGAATTACAACTGTGTTTTTACTATTATGCATCACCCTTATAATTGGCTGTCCCCTGATAATTGTGCAGATTTTCTACGTTACATAAGGCAAACTACTGATGTTCTAATAATTGGGCATGAGCACCGGAAAGACTCATTCACAAGTGTTGGAGAAGAATGGTCAATATCAGAATTTCATGGCAAAGAATTGCAGAATGATAGTAATTCAAATAGTGCCTTCTCAATATATCAGTTTGACGATGACTTTCAGAAAGTTACTACTTTTGATTTTTCTTGGAAAGATACCATATATCATCAACTATTTGCGTGCAGCAAAATGTTTATGAGAAATACTTTGATATCATCATTAATGCTAACCCCATCAAAGAAATATATTGACGAGAATATTGATGATCCCGGAATGATTATTATACATGAAAATGCTGACTATGTACGGCTACATGAAATCTACTGTTGGCCAGATTTGGAACAAATCGAAATCCAAGATAATACAACAATTAATCACAACAAAAAAATCACTAATGATATGCAATCACAACTTTTAACGAGTTCTATATCTATCATAATTATATTATTCTTTAGTGTGTTTACAATTCTTGTGACATCAAGTTACAAAATGGTTAATACTTATAATTGGTGGGGATTAAGAGAATCTTCAGTCTGGCAAGCAACAGAGAAATCAGATGTTCCATTATTATCAGGTTTACTTTTATCGCCTAATGCCAAGATGATATATGAAACAGCAAACTCAATAATCCAAGAAAATTCGGATGAACATGATCCGATTTTTTGCTTTCCTCAAATTCCAATCTTTTATACTCTGGCTGAACGAAGGGATCCCGGGACGTTTACAAAAGTACAGTGGTTTGATGTGGCTACAGACGAAAAGGTTATTGATGATATGGAAATTATCAGAATAACAAAACCCAAGGTAATACTCATCCAAGACGTCCCTCTTTGGGTTAAGGAACGGCATGAATC
>SAAR01000189.1 GCA_009916335.1 Erysipelotrichia bacterium
GATAAGATGAAAAAACTGTTGGATATCTAATTTTATGCACTCCCCTACTCTCTTTTCGGTTCAAAAGGATCATTTACTTCTAACACGTTTGGTTAAAGGCAGAGTGAGGTATTATCTTTTAAAAATTGAAGAGACCTTGTTTGGAGAGTATCTATTGGCAAAAGTGTATGGAAGTATGGCTCATAAGAAACCGACTCGGGTTTTAAAAAAATATTATGCCTCTTGGGTTGAGGCTAAGAAGATGTTTGATGGGGTGGCCAAAGGAAAAAGGAAGAAGGGGTATGGGTGAAAAATTAGTTATTAATCCAGCATTTGAAATTTGTTGTCCGAAGTGTAAAGACATGAATACGATTCAAGTTCAAGAAGAGATAAAATGTAAAACATGTCAAACCTCTTTTGCTGGGAAAAAGTTTGGGCAGGTCATTTCTAACGGTTTAATTGGATTTGTACTTACGGGAGGAATAGTTTTAACAACAGATGCTTATTTGCATATCAATAGAGCCTCAGTTAAAACAGAATATAAAATGATGAAACAATGTATTGATGAACGTAAAAACACTCCACAAATCAGAGACACTTGCGCTTGTGCCGTTGAATCTATGTCTGGAGTGATTGATGCCCAAATGGCGAGGTTAAAAGGTGCTGCATGGCTAGCAGACGAAATGGATAAACGATATAGAAACTGCGAAAATTAATCAAACCAATGCTCATAGGTTTCATCAGGAAGTAGTTCCTGTACAAAGTAATTTTCTTGTAGACTTTTATAATATGCCTCTAATGCTAAAAGAGAGTTTTTCTGAACACGCGTAAGTTCATTTTTCCGTCTTCTCATTTTTTCTAATCTATCACATACTTTTTTAGCGTCATTTTCTTCCGTGGCATCATTATATCTTTCCCAATATTTTGCAAAACCGGCTAATGAATTTGGAGATATTTTTTTACTCGTTCTTATCTCTTCATCAAATAAATTCCATAATTCTAAATATCTTTCTAAATCAGTTTTTGTCCCCATATCTGTCCCCACTCTTACTGCCATAATTCTTCCATCGATGCAATCATACAAACGATTGTATCAAATTTTCTCACAAGGAGACACAATGGTTCATTGCAGTAATTACCCTGACTGGGTAATTGAGAGAGGGTTAGAAAATGAGGAGTGGGTTCATGACCGATGGGATGATTAAATCTTTTGGGCTCATAGTAGAAGAAAACGTTTTGATAAAGGAGATTGAAAAAGATAATGTTTATTCAAATTCCTTCAAAAGATATTTTTTATAGTGACAACGGCGGTCTTGCAATTTGCTGTATTGATGAACCGTTTTATTTAAATCTAAATTCATTAATACAAATTCAATTTCAAGCGTGCATCATTCACAAGGTGTTTGCCAATCATAGTGTTAGATTAGAACATCTAATCAAATTCTATATATTGGCAGATGATGGTATTTGGAATTTTATGACTTTGTACTTTACAAAAAGTAGTCATGAAGAGTTTCAAAACATTCAAAACATATTACAAAATCAAGGAAAAACAATGTCAAAAAATAGTTCAAAATCAACTCAGGCTAACAACAATCACCATGCAAATCAGCTAAATGGTAATAAAGGCACCAACGGTACCAATAAAGCGTATGACGCTGTTCAAGGTAATCGTGGAGCTCAGTTAAATCCCAAAAGCCCTAATTACAAAGGAAAGTAATGGCACTTCTTCATAATGTAACAGGCAATTGCTTGATACGGTTCATTCAATCGCTTGGATATAGTTGTGAAAGGCAAAATGGTAGTCATAAAATATTCACACATCAGCAAGCTAAAACCATCACTATCCCTGTTTATAAAAAGAAGATTGTAAAAACAGGATTGTTGTGTGGGATACTTAAAGATATTGGTATTTCAAAGACAGACTTTATTCAAGCAATTAAAACTCATTAACAAAAAGGAAAATACAATGGCTGGATTAATTAATGCACCAAGTAAAACAGGCAGTAAATCAGGTGGAGGCAGAGAGAATAACCCTCCGAAGAAGTAATAATGTACAAACGATGCTGAAAATTCAATATTTTTAGCATCGCTCTATGTCTTGAACACAAAATTGTGAGATTATTATTTAATTTTTCTTACTCAAGACAGAATTGATAATTGCGTCTATATTATTTTTTAGTTCTCGCCGCTTATTGCTTGTATCTTCACCGATAACCCATTTATCGATTTCAAGCCTGTCAAACAATAATTTACCTCGTTTATGAAAATGAATTCCCTCAATTAATATATCATCTTTTAATTTGTAAATGTGATCAGATGAATATCCAAGATACTTGCCAAGTTCTTTAACATTCATCCAGCGCTTACCTTGAGAATCTTCAAGTTTTTTTTCGATCAGTGTAAGCTTTTCCAATATTTGAGGTAACAGTTCAAGGTGTTCGAGAGCCACTTGCATTTGACAATCCTTCATTAGAGTTATAAAATGACCACTAATTTACGAAAGACCAAACAGTCTTTCGTAACTCTGTCAAAAAGGAAGATGTTGAGTCTTCCTTTGAATGCTTATTATAGATCATTTTTCTACATATAGGTTTCTATCAATAATGCATCAAAGGAGTTTTATGTTTAAAATTCTATTGTTATTGTTTTTTGCATTGAATCATCTATTGGCTGAAACCTTTGGCAAAGATATACCAGTAGAAGGTGTATGGAAAATTGATTCCGCTAAACAAGGTGTAAGTGTCGAAGTTGCTGGTATGATAGGGTACAACATGGCCCTGAAATTCAATTCCGACGGTTCAGTCACAAAACTCAATCATCAAACATTGCAGCCAACTGCTGATAGCAGATGGGCTTGGACTGTTAAAGACAAAGGTACATTGCATATCTTCATGAAAAATGAAAATAGTAATTTTGTGAGTGATCTAATTCTCAAGAACAATACCAATACTTATTTGCAGTTATTCGAGAAACGAAGCGATAATTGCTATCTTACGGCGCTACAAAATGGGAACAAGCTTGATCAATGGGGAGTCATTGTGTGTAAAATCTCTCAGTAAAATTCTAAATTTAACTCTTCTTTTATACGAAGTCAACAACCCTTACTTATGAAACAACATTTTCTATGGAAGGAGCGCTCAGCTTATAAGATATTTGGGAACAAATTTTAAAATTTTCAAACAGAATAGTATTCAAGTTCTTTCTAAATTAAATATATTATTATCTTTATCAATAATCTCAATATCATGAATTTTTGCTAAATTTTTGGCATTCATATTGAAATAAGTATTTGTAATAGCAATAAGTCTTGTTGCTTGGTAATATGGTCTAGCTTCAGTATGTAACTGGCGGATTGCTTCTGCATCAAATTTTGCATTAACACTACTATGTTTACATTGAATTGCAATAACTTCATTATCTTTTCTTGCAATTACATCTGCTCCATATTCGGATGGGTACTTATCTGTTAATATGCATCGATACCCAATTGAACTAAAAATATTTTTTACATAATTTTCAAATTCAATAGGGGTCAGAGAACTAAGATTTTCTAATTTCTGATCATTTATCTCATCAAAAATTGCCTCACTTAACTCGCTCTCTGACACACTTACGGTTGGTATGAGTGTTCCATCACTTAAACTTTTTTTCTTCATAATAAGTTGATGTAAGCCATCATCAAAGCTTTTCTTACCATCTGGTAATTTTGAAATTAAATGGTAAATATAAACATTTTCCTTCTGCCCTATTCTATAAACTCTATCAGAAGCTTGATCTTCTTTTGATGGATTCCAATGGCGTTCGTAATGAATGACATGATTTGCTTCATTAATCGTCAATCCAACGCCAGCGGCTAATGGAGAAAGAATGATAATTGCGAATCCTTTTTCACCTTTAAATTCGTTAAGCTTACTACTGAGCGCTTCACCTTTATTATTATCACCATTAATAAGGTTAACTTTTATGCCGTATTTTTTAGCAAGTTGCATTTGCAAGATCGATTGCATTGTTTTACTGATAACAAAAATAATAACTTTTTGTTCTTTTTTATGAATTGAATCAAGTATTTCTATCAAAGCTTTTGCTTTAGAAAACTTTAAGAAAATAGAATCGTCAGACATTTTTTCTAAAGAAACTGCTCCTTCGGTTAATAAAGGGTGTAAAGAGAAATATCTGAGTTTTCTTAGTTTTGCCAAAGAAGCTGTTTTCTCTTGTAAAATTAATTTGTATTGTTCATGTTCCTCTCTTGACATACTTATTTCGATAGGTGATTTGTGGCATGCATGATTTATATCAAGACGAGGTTCAAATTTTTTAGGAAGGTTTTCTATAATATCTTTTTTGAGTCTTCTGAGCATATAATTTGATATTTTTTCTCTTAGCTTTTTTTCAATATCATCAGATTCAGATACATATTCTTTTCTAAAATTTTTCCAGCTCCCAAAAAATGATGGATCAAATACATCAAAAATGCACCATAAATCACGCAACTCATTTTCAATTGGAGTTCCTGTCAATAAAATATTAAATTTACACATAGAACTAACAGCTTTTGCTGCTTGCGTTTGGAGAGCATTTGGATTCTTTATGTTCTGAGCTTCATCATAAACAATACAATCAATTCCTTTATTGTGACAAAAGTAAGCCCATCCAAATTGATACCGCTGCAGGGTTGTATAAGTTGTAATATAAACATTATAGTCTTCTAAAAAATTAATAGCTTGTATATTATTAACAATAGCTTGTTCAGATTGCTTCCCTTGAAATATTTCATCAAATAATTTTAATGTCTTATCTTCTCCTCTAATGACCTTTATATTATGTTTTTCTAAAGAAAGTAAACTCTCTTGAAATTCCTTGTTCCAATTATCAATCAATACTGTTGGTGCAACAATGAGAGTTTTAGAATTTTTTTGGTTTGAGATATAGTCCAAAAAGGATATAACCTGATACGTTTTACCTAGTCCCATATCATCCGCAAGCAAACATCCTGGAAATTCATTTTTATAAAGATCAATTAACCAATTAAGCGCTTTAACCTGATGAGGGAAAGGCTGCCGTTGTTCGGTAAAATTCTTATACAATGTTCCTTTATTATGATTCTCTGTTTCAATAGTTGATAAATTTTTAAGCACTTTCATTTGAGAATTGTTGATAAAATCTTCATCGTTAGGTTTAATTAACAATACTAAACCATCTTTGTCTTCAACTATAATTTTGCCACTATTTTTGGCTCTTTCTCTAAGTATTGCTTTTGCATGTTTTAACACTGCCTGGAACTCAGAATCTTTAATTTTTTGGCCTCCAAAAGAAAGCTCTGGTTCCTTTTTTTCAATAGATTCTAAAATATTCTTTTGCAACTGAACTAATTCTTCGTCATTTAATACGCTAAAACTAGCAATTGTTTCTGAAGAAGGCTCATTGGAAATTATTTCTATATCATTTTTTAAAACTTCACTAAGTGGAGCCTCTTTTTTTGAACCAAAATAGCCAAAATATGGTTTTCCTATACCTACTATTCTCCATCCGCCATCAATAATTTCTCGTAACTCTTCTTTTATGGCTTCTGGCATTTCATCATCGATTAAAAATGATTCTGGGTTGCTTAAGAAGAAAGGTGCAGACTCTTTTGGAATTTTTCTGCGTTTTTGAATATTTTCTACAATACACAGTTTTTGTTCATCTAGGGCATATCGTTTAATTTTCTTTGTTTTTGGATCAACTTCAGTTAGGAGAAGGCTATCTTTCTTTGTGCTGATTAAAGCTTGATACTTGTTCGCTTGCTCTCGAGAAAGATCAGAGATTCTTGGATGTAAAATAAGGTTATTATCTGCATCCTCCTCAATATCCAATCGAATTTTTCCTACAGTCTCAATATAATCATTTTTTGAAAAAGCATCAAATATAATGTTTCCGTTGCTATCATTCTGTACATATTCAATTAATTTATATGCATCATACTCACTTTGCGATTTTGCCTGATTAATCAATTTTAAAAGTAAAAAAATATTTTGAGGAAGAAGATATATTTCATTGGATGAAATTTTTAAAAAATTTCCTAAAATATGTTCTCCATATATTTGTTCATTCTTTTTTGAAAAAAACTCACACGAAAAAACAACATTGCCTTGATTGATATGTCCTTTCATAATAAGCTTTGCGTTGCCTACGAATAATGTGGGAATATTAAGTATCTGGAGCTGCTCTGCTTCTAGATAATAAAAATTTTCCGGACTTAAATAAAGAACATTTTCTTTTAATTCTCCCAATCCTTCACTGATAATAGAATCTTGAACGTAGTGAATAAACTCTTGAATTGATTTTGGTGAAAGGGGATTGGCTTTTACATATAATCCATCATCGTGATAATCCAGTATAACTGATGATTGGATATTTTTTTTATTCTTTTTAAAAAAATCAAACACTTTCGCTCCTAAAACCAAGAGAGGCATTTTTTACACCATACGGCATATCCAGAAGGATCTTTGTCACTTTTGGAAAATTCTGAAATAGGCTTAATCACGTGACACTTCGCACACTCTCTTTCTCTTTGTGTAATAATGCAATCGTCACACCAAATTGTTTTCTTTGCCACATCCTTACTTTGTGAAAAAGCACTTTCGGGTTTACTTTTATTGCAATGGGAACAAAATTTTAAACTATCTTTTTTTTCTTCTCTCGCTTCATCAATATAGAGTG
>SAAR01000897.1 GCA_009916335.1 Erysipelotrichia bacterium
GCTTTGGCATGAATGATATGTCTTATCGAGAAAATATTAAAAGAAAATATTTTACTTTTCTCATCCAATAGTTGATTTGATAATGTTGAGATGAAAAGCTTTCATTGCTTGCGTCACATCTTCCCCGAATGGTTGTTGAATAAGCGTTTGATTGTTAAAAAAATGGCTTTTTATAGGCGTTTGAGATAATGCATTTTGTGCCTCTTGGGCACGTTTCATTTTTATTTTTCCCTCAAACTCAAAAGGCATAACACCAATGACTTGCAGTTTGGTCTTTGCCTCCATGGAGCATTGCATTAAGAGTGTTTTTAAAACGAGAGTGCTGTAAGATCCTCCAAGACCCACAAAGAGGCTACAGTGGTTATAAGAAATTAGTATCGTTTCAAAATTAAAAAGTGTACATGGCGTGCTAAAGGGCTGAACGGTAGTTAGCTCTTTGTCGGTGATAATGGATGGAGAGAAAAAATCATGATGGATGTACGAATCAATAACGATTAGTGTATCGTACTTTTTTAATGCATTTAAATTTTTATTCTCATTTATACTTTTAACGATAGCTTGTCCAAAACCACCAATACCCAGTGCGAGCTTCATTAAACTCCCTTTCACGATTAATATTTAAGAAATCATAGACTACTCACTGGACAATAAGTTGTCTTCTTTTAAAAATATAATGTTACTTTAAAATAAAACATAAGGCACCACTATGAACCCACTCTTTGCAACGCGATTTTTTGATCTACCTTCTTCACTATTTGTCCATGGTAACCATTTTTGTGTAGAAAATGAGTGCCATCACGTATGTGTGCGTGGAACACAAATTTCCAAAAAAGAGGCATGCGATAATGATGAAATTTTTTTGATTGAAGATGCATTTATAGCCTTTGGCCCGATAAAGCATCTTGCTACGGAGCATCGTATTTTGCAGACACTTTATTATGTGGTCATGAAGCCTTTTGGTAAATCATTTGATCTTTTTATAGACGCCATTGTTGAATTAGATTTTGATTACGACGACTATCTGTTGCACTATCAACATAAATATTATGGAACTATCAGCAATTATTGTGTTAAAATGAAGCCCAGTCGCTATATCTATGAAGCAGAGCTCGATGTCTATTTTGAAAAAGGTTTTTTGCCAGTTCGTTTAGAGGGAATAGTCGATTCGTGTGCGTTTAGTCTCAATGATCCCAAAAATCAAAATGCATATTTTAGTACGCTTGAAACACTTCATCCTCATCCTAAGTTTATTCATTCATGGGT
>SAAR01000898.1 GCA_009916335.1 Erysipelotrichia bacterium
ATATCCATATTTTTTATATTTACAATATGAATATATTATATCTTTAAGTGATTTTGCTTGAATTACTGGGGTTAATGTTGTTTTTGGAAATTTATTTTTATAATATATCCATTTTTTAGCATTTTCTAATGTTTCTCCAGTATTTTCCCATACATCAGGTCCAAAAAAAGTGGATGGTTCAAGTATTTCAATCCATTTGAAAAGAATATCATCATCTATTGAATAACCTAATTCATGAAGTGAATTATCAAGATATATTTCTATATTGTTTTGCTTACATTTTAAAAAATGATTTCTATATTCTTCATCTGATTCCAATAAATAAAAATCGCAATAAAAATAATTACTAACATTGTGTTAAAAGTAGAAATTTTCGTCGGTGGGAAACTGGTATTAGTTTTAATCGCACCAAAATACAACATACCCAGTAGTTTTTTCCCGATTCTCGATGTTCTTTAGAATTGGATTCAATTGTTTTCCATAATCGTTATTTAGTGACGTTATAATGATTTCGTTAAACGAAACAGACGCGCTAACTTAGTCGTACGCCTGTTGAATGTCAGGCTGTTCATATTCGTGGGTGGATGTAAACAATGTTACATAATTGTTGTTATCCAACAGTTCGAGCTTGAGTTTTACATTTTTTATAACCATATTCGCCAATAAACTGTACATATTTTCATTGTGACAAATTTAAATGGTAGAACCAGTTTGAGTAATCCCAACATTTTGTTGAGAAAAGAAGTAGAATCTATCATTTACGTCCTAAAAAGCCACATGAGCTCCAATCACGCTGCTTTGGTCAATCACGCCAACATACGGGCACATGTCAGTTCTCTCCGTTCTGAAACATGTTTTGTCTTTGTAGACTTGGAGCATTGTGTTCTGGAGGCAGTTGTCGGTAAGCGCACTCATGCGTCGCACGATTCCAGGCGTTATTACCGTCAAACAATCAACAGCTCGAATGGTTACAATGCCTGAATTGATGTTCGCAACATCTTCAACCAAGACACAAACTGCGTCTATCGTTTGGTAGCTAAACTACAGCGTTTTATTAACGAGCTCGTTGCTTTGATCAAACTGAAAAGATAACAATACTCCAACGTTAAAAGAGTCGCACACTTTCATATTTGTGCGCACAAATCTGATACACACAGACTAATTTGCTTCGAATAATTGCAGTTCAGACTAGTCACTATAGCAATTTTGAATTGTAGTCGGATCTGATATCTACAATACCATTAATGATATTAATAGTTTTA
>SAAR01000899.1 GCA_009916335.1 Erysipelotrichia bacterium
GCATTATCTTTTAAGGCTACTGCAATCTTTTCCACCCCACACATTTCTGCAAAGAAATCAAGATTCTTATATAAATGCTTTTTATTAATTGTAATATATGCCATACCTTTTACATCCCATAAGTAATTAAATGTTTTAATTCAGAAATCGCTTCATCCAAATTAAACTTTGTTCTTTTATTCATATCAACACACTCTATAAAGTCTTTTAGCATACTTACAAACATATCATTTCTTTCACATCCATCATTGGTAAAATACTCTTTTTGGCTATTCATATCTACAAAAAACAAACTATTTTGGTGATAATCCCACTCAAACCGCCCTTTTGATGTGAGTATTTTCATAGTATGAACTCTAGGCTTTTGTAAAAAATCGATATGCACATGTCCACTCATACCATTTTCAAAACTTATCAACAAATCTGCTATATCATCCACTTCTATATCTAAAACTTGTGTCGCTATTTTATTTATTTTGACATCTTTTATCTTACCAAAAATATAATTTACATAATTCATAGGATGTATTTGAGTAAGAAGCACTGCACCACCCAAATCTTTTCTTGCAGAATAACCTTGTTTATAATCCTCCCACGGATGCCAATCAGGAAGATACTCTGACCATTCAGTAGTTACATATAAAGGTTTTCCATATTTTTCTTGTGAAGTCTCAAAAATCTCTTTTAGCTTGATAATATGAGGGTTGTACCGAAATTGATATGTTATAAATGTAGTTAATTTTTTTTCATCTACAATATTTTGCAATACATCTAAATCTTTCAAAGTATGCGATAATGGTTTTTCTATATAGAGGTGGCAACCTACTGTTGCTGCTTTGATTGCAATATCTGTATGCATAGATGTTGGGTTTGTTATCATGCATACATCAGGTTTTTGATCCAATGCTTCCTCTAAAGAGTTGTAGATTTTCAAACCTTCCAACTCCTCTTTTATACCAACCATAACACTTTTACCAGTACTATAAACTATGATGTCATTTTGTCCAAGTAACTTAAGATTTCTTAAATGTCTAAGCCCAATAGAGCCTACTCCACACACTAAAAATTTCATATTTTCAATCTCGCTTCTGCTTTACTTAAATCATCTTTATGGTCAATATCAACCATATCTTCATAATCTATCACCAATGGATACACATTGTCTCCAGATACACTATCATTGAATAATGTCTCTCTTCTCACTGCTTCCAAATCACCTGTTTGAAAATAAACTTCTGGCAACTCTTGTCTTGGGATATTG
>SAAR01000900.1 GCA_009916335.1 Erysipelotrichia bacterium
GCGAGGATCTGCTCGACCTGATAGGCAAAGACGGTTATGGCCCGGTCCTCAAACAGGAGCGGGTGGGCGTAGCGGATGGCTTCCGGATGGATGGTGTCTCCCGTGGTGAAGTCGAGCTTCACTGGGGGGGTACCATAAAGTAATTATTTTCTGAATTTGTGTGGTGCAACGATTTCGTGGATACGGGAATCATCACGATTTACCAACAACATGATCGCTCTACCGTTTCTATCTGTTGTATCTATCAAGTACTGTTTCATTTTTGGTCACCTCCATTTTTGTCTCTATATATTAATATAGCACTCATTAAATTTGTTTTATTTTGACCGTATGTTAGAATATTCACATATATACGGTCATTAAATATCTTAGCATTGGAGTGATTTCGATGAAAAAGAAGAGTTTGTTATTGGTGCTTTTTTTGTCTTTTGTTTTCGTAACGGGATGTGGTAACAGCAAGGATGGCTTTGATAAAGATGGATACGCGAACGTATTGGTTGCAGGTGACGTCTTCTATGTTGGAGATACAAAGGAAGATGTCGATGTTATGGAAGATAGTTCGACACCTCATATTTTAGAAATGGCGAGCGATAGTGCTATAGTGCGCTCTTTTTATTATAATGGGGAAAAATATAATACTTCTCTATATTGTACATCTGCTGCAAATAATTATAGAGAAAAACCAACATACCTTATTATGGATGACGATGGTCCTTTTTCAGGTTATGTAGTTGCAGTAATTTTTGGAGATTACACGTACTTAATATCAACTGATGTCATTGAAGATTTTGAAATAGACTTAAATGATGAAGACAGTATTATTGATGCGAAAATAGAATTCAATAAAAATTTTGACGAATTTTTAACAACACCTAGTACGGACTATTTATTTTATATTCTAAAAGAAGCCTAATGTTTATAATTTTGTAGAGATGGATTAACACATTGTTGTTAGTCCATCTTTTTTTGCCCTATATAATAATATAGCACTCATCAAATCGACGTTTCCGGTCGTCTTTTAGGTTTGAAAATATTTATTCCGATTCAGTCATTTTCCTATTGCTTTTAATTTTTATAGTCGTTACGTTAAGGAAAATAAGGAAAGGAGGAACACAATATGTTCAAAGACTGTAATTGTCCAGCATGCGGACACCTGTTTGAAATTCGTACTGCGGAAGCAAAACAGTATGATGGATGCCCGGTAGACAAAAAAATCACCGCCCAATGCCCGCACTGCCGTAAAATCATTTTCTTCAATAAA
>SAAR01000901.1 GCA_009916335.1 Erysipelotrichia bacterium
TGTTGTCATATATTTTCTCCTGATTTTTTATAAGTACATTATATAGTAGAAATGATTTAATATCAAGTAAAACAACAAAAAATCAAAAAAATATGAAAAAAAATCAATTCTAGCATTTATATATGATTTAAAATCATGTAATATATAAATATAGCTTAGCTATTAAAAAATCTAACAATCGAAAGGAGAATGAAATTTGCCTAAACCTAATGTGACAATCGCAGAATTAAGAATGCGAGAAAATAAAATGAGCCAAAAGCAATTAGCAAGTGCCATTGGGGTATCTACTCAAACTATCAATGCTTGGGAAAAAGATATTACAATTATTAAAGGCGAAAACCTAATTAAGCTTTGCCGTTATTTCAACGTAAAAGCCAGGGATATTCTCGGGGCTTAAAAATTTACTCACCATATGATTTTAAATCATATAGGAAGGAGCAACATGCAAGAAACACAAGATAAGTTTTTGAATTTAATGCAAACAGTATTGGACGAAATTAAAACCTCTGAAAATGACTATAGCACACATTTGCTAAACACTTGCTTAAGCCATCTCACAGAGGCAAACAAAGATTACTTAGATGTTATCCATCATAATTCAGATAAGAATCGTTTGTAATAATCTTTGTATTTAGTGATTTGAGTAAAGCTTACACTCTGATGTTTTTCTTTAGAAAATTCAGCAGTCATCATAGCAATAGCCAAATCATGAGCAATTTGTTCTTTTGAAATCACGGTCTATCCCCCTTTCATTAGAATAACTAAATTATACAACAGAAAGGAACCACATGAACGAAATAACTGACAAAGAATTATTTAACTTACCAGAAAACTATGAGGAACTTTACGGACTTAATCACATCACTTTTGAAATTCCGTATGATTTATTCAAAAAAATCTTAAAAGAAAGTGGTCATCGTTTATCTGCGGAAGATTACATGAAAGTAAAAATTCACCCATCAATCAGAACAAATAAAACAGTCGGACAATGTTCATTTTTGTTCAGCGCATGGATGAATGACAATTTGAAGCAAGCTAAATCAAAGACGCAGAAATAACTTCTTCATAAGTTAAAACAACAGTTACATCATCATAACAAAGTGTGAAAGTATCATCTTCAGTTGCAGGGACTAAGTTTCCCACGAATGCCCCTTTTGAAGTTTTAAAAATAACCAAATGATTATTATTTGTTGCTTCGTTAAAATATGGTGCGAGTTCACTTTTTAACATAACTTATCCTCCTTCCTAATAGGATAACTA
>SAAR01000902.1 GCA_009916335.1 Erysipelotrichia bacterium
TGCAAAAACACATCAGCGAATACACGCATAAGCGAAAGTTGGCGTAGTAAAAAATCTTCTAAACTTACTCTACATGTAAAGAGTTAAAATAGTAAAAGGCTTAGAGTGATAGATGCAATCAGTTACGACTATATAATAAAATCAATTAAATCGGAACAACGTCATTATAGTAGCCGTTTAGTGTGTTTTGATTCAATTGATTCTTTAACTCAAGAGGCAATGGTTCAAATAAATTCAAAAATAAAAAGACATAGCTTGGTAGGTATACTTTTTTGCAATCCGAATACTTCATTTTGCAAAACGGAGATTTTATCCTCTCTCAATTATTTTCATCATCGATCAGCACAGTATATAAATTTTTTTTGTTGTGGCTATGGTGCTTATTGGTCTGAGGATACTTATGTTGATTTTCATCCTGTTGCTAAAATTGATAATACGGAATGGTTTTACAGTGATAAAGCTTTAGTGGGTGTCATTGAGGATTTTGAAAGTAGAACAAAATGGAAATATAGCGGAGAAAATGAACTTTTAATTCTAGATGTATCACCTTCTGACAAACAAGATGATATAACTATTAATGATGCTTTAGTGTGTAATCTTGAAAAAATGCAAAAAGATAAGGCTTTTTCGTCTGTTCGTGCATTTTTTGAAGATTTAATTCGTTATGCACGATCAGACGAACTTGCAGATATTTGGAAATATAGTGATAAACAAGGACAAAAAATAGGGAAAAACTTTTTAAAAGATACCAGAATAGGGTTTCTTCCAAAAAAATTACAAGTTCCATATCATCAAGCTAAACATTACGCAATAAGAGAAATATCAAACAATTTAAGTTGATAAGGAGGTTTACATGTAAAGCCTAAAATCTTTACATGTAAAAAGGTTTCAATCAATAAATCGTTTCGTTAAATCCCCATAGGTTTCGATGCGTCTATCACGTAAAAATGGCCAGATGCGTCGTACGTGTTCGCCTCTTTGTAGGTCAACATCAACGATGAGCACTTCTTCTTGGTCGTGACTAGCTCTAACGATGATTTCTCCTTGAGGCCCTGCTACAAAGGAGTTGCCCCAGAAGCGGATGCCGTCAAGTACGCCGTGATTGTCGGCTTCTTTGCCGATGCGATTCACACTAATGACGGGAAGTCCATTTGCGATGGCGTGACCTCTTTGTATGGTTTCCCATGCGTCGCATTGGCGGTTTTTTTCATCTTCCATGTCTTCGTCGAACCAACCAATCGCCGTTGGGTAGATGAG
>SAAR01000903.1 GCA_009916335.1 Erysipelotrichia bacterium
GTGTAGTCTATCCTCTCAAGTTAATCATATTGGGTTCTTACCTAATCTTTTTTAATTGTTCATAAAAATTTTCATGCGTTCCACATAGTAAGATAGGTATCACTGTATTATCTTTAATTTCATATGCAACCCGATATGTCGTACCTGCATACTTAAATCCCATAGCCCAGATTCCTGATAAATCACCCGTTTTTTGTTCTCCCGAATGAGGACGAACAGCTATCTCATCATAAATTATCGTTAAAAATTTTTCTTTTAATGTTTTCTCTTTTAATTTTTTTAAATACTTTACTACGTGTTTAGAAGGTAGAATCTCATAAGCCAATTTCTGCTGCCAACTCCTCTTTTGTCATCGGTTTAGAATTTGCAACAGTATCTTCAGCAATAAATCCAATATGAGAATAAGAGTCTGGATCATCAATGTAAGAATATCTGACAATCTTTGTCTTCTTGATGATGTCTAGTGCTTTATCTTCTGAATCAGAGATGTTTTCCTTTACTTTTCTAGAAGAACTTGCATTAAAAGAAGGAGCTTTTACTTGAGAAGTAAAAGTCTTTGCTCCTCCAACAGTTTCATCTCCAGTCTTATGGACTAGATTAGAAGATCCACCATCTATAAAGTTCTTATTGATTGCAGAATTTCCATCAGCAGGAGCATCAGGCACTTTAGGAGAAGAAGAAAGAGTTTTTGAACACGTGTGTAATGATTACTTAAAATTCTATTCAGCAGTAAAAGAGAGGTAAATGCCAAAAACATACTGTATGTCATATGCTCCATAAAAGGATTCGGATCATGCGGTAATTTTCCCTTAACGGCATAAATATCGAAAAAAATCAGATACGCACAAATTTCACTTACCAGCATTCCATATAAAAAAGCCGTCGTCATAGAAGGAACCCATTCTTTTTTAAAAGAGGTTGCCATCACATAAATGAGAGACCAATAAGCATACATTCGCAAAAGGTTTAATCCCTCTTCTAGGTCTTCAGAATAAAGAAGTGTTACGGCCTGAAATAGCAAAAAAGCAGTAATTGCCATTAATGCGGGTGAATGTTTAATCGTATTGATTTTATCTTTTAATTGCCCTTGGAACAACCACAAAAGAGGAAATAAAACCAGAAAAAAACTTACAATGGGTCGTGAAATAGGCAGTGCGAATGCAAACAAAAGCGAACCGCCATAAAACACCTTTTCATAGGTTAGAGGAAAGAAGATGGCTTTAATTTTATATTTGCTACATGAAATCATTTTTTTC
>SAAR01000190.1 GCA_009916335.1 Erysipelotrichia bacterium
AGTAAACACACTGATTTTATCAGTGCTTTTTATTCACAACAACGACTTTTTGATCCATTTAAAAGAATGAACTATTCAATCCATGCGTATTGTAAGGAATATAGCAAGCTTTCATAAATCACTTCTTTTTAATCTCATAATCTCCTAAAGATACCATTACAATTAACATTTTTATAATCATTTTAAATCAAGTCCACATTACCTCACTTATTTTTTATCAACTTAACAGCGCCCTTAATAATCTTAGGACCAAACTTCTTTATTCCAATGCCTAGAGCTGTAAGTCCACCTAATCCTACTATATTATTTCCCTGTTTTTGATGTTTTGTACATAACCTAGTCTTATTTTTAGGATTCGTAATTATTCTCCCACAAACAATACACGTTTTTTCCTTCTCACTCATCTTTACAATCCTCCACTGATACAACATAAATTTCATTATCCATATTTTCAATCATATTCAATTCTAAAGCATTTATACTTGATTCCAATGCAGGTTTCATTTCCTTAGAGAATGTATACCAGCAATTCAAATTCTTACTATCATATGGGAAATAATCATGCATCAGTGTCGCTACCGATAACCCTTTTTTAGTAACTGGCTTCTCTAGAAAATCATATACCACATGTTGATACGATTGTAACACTTCCTTTGCAACTTTTGTTTCTCCCATATATTCGAGAAGTTGCATACGAACTCCAACATATTTTGTCGCAATTTGAAAATCACTCGTAATGTAACTCATGTATGTATTTATTTGATTACCAAATTGAAGAAATGGAATGCTTGTACGTCTTGCAAATGCTCTAGTTGTAGTTTCTATATCTGCATAAACAGCATTTAAAGCTGTTCGTATTTTCTCGTCTGCCACCTTTAACGCCTGTATCTTTTCTTCTTGGGTATTTTTATGCTCTGCCTCCAGCACTATTGACCTTGCATCAAGAAACGGAACAACAATGTCCCTATCTCTATCCTTTTCTAATTGATATGTTTGAAATTCTTGAATATCGGCTAGTTTAGCATAAATCTGCCGCATTTGAATTTGGTTTCCAATACTTCTAACTGTTTCAACTGTATCTGGATTGTTAACCACTTTTTTTAATGTTATATCCTTAATTCGTACATCATTCTCATCAAGGATAACAGCTCTGAGATTTCCATCAACTTGTTTTGATTCTCCTACAGAGTATATTCCCTTTTTGAGTTTTGATTTTATATCTACTGATAAATTATCAAAATCGGGAATAAGGGTAACATTACCTTTCAGTAATACGTCTGCATGATGAACGACATTGTTCAATAGCCCAAAATCTGCTACAGGGAAATCTCTTATTAACTCTAAATTTGACTGCTTTCTTAAGGTCAAAGACATTTGTTGAACATAACCCTCAAAGAAATCGCTCATAACAGTAATATCTCTACCATACTTATCTTCTTCGGTCTTAAAAATAACTAAAGGTTCTTTTTCTGTTTTCAAAACAGCATTTTCTAATGTATCTTCTAGTTCTGATGCCATAAGTCATCTCCGTTCATTTCATCCATAACTTTCACTATCATATCACAAACATCTTTAAATTTAACATCTTTAGCATACTCGAAATTTTTCTGATATGACTGCCATTGTTGTTGCATAACCTGGCTATTTTTTACCATCTCCAATATGTACTTGTAGTTTGAAATCACTTCATATGAACCTCTTTTTTGAGGAGTAGCTGTGAGTGCCTGTTTTAATGATTGTGTATTGATATTATTAAACTGCAATTTTCTCAATATATACACATCATAATAATCTCTCGGTCTAGTATTTTGATCCCCTCTTGATATTACTGTTTCCAATTTTTCTGCAAGAACTGTTTCCAGATTATATGCAAGAACAGATATATCTCTATCCTCAAGCAATAATTTAAAACTATACTTGACCTCACTTGGTGTGATTTTATCTCCCGTTGTAATATCTAATTTCAACGGTACAGCCATTGGTGGATAATTTGCTGTCAAATGAACTCTATAACCTGTATACTCATCTCCGTCACGAATTTCTCCAATACTACGAAAAGAAAAGGTTACATCATCTTTTAATTCTATTTTACATATGTCTTCAAACATATCCTGTACTGTTTCTTCATTCACTGGAAGACCTTTGATGGTTGCATCCATATCCATTGTTGCACGAGTATCAAGACCTACCATTGCAGCAATCAGAAATCCACCCTTAAGAATAAAGTTGTTTTGATAATTTGACATCGATATTCTTTCTAATAGTCTTTCAAGCATAAAATTCTGCATAACAAGTTGGGCTGATATATTCTTTTCTTTTGCGAGGTTTTTTATTATTGCTTTTAATTGCATTGCATTTTTCATAGCAGTACCTCCAAATATGCTCTTAGTTTTGTCTCCACTTTAAATATCTTCGCATACTCTGATATAAGTGGTATATTCTTATTCTTTCCAGATGCATATTTTTTAAAGCTTTCCGTAATCGTTTGTATATCTGCGGAACTGTTTGGACGCAGAATATCACAAAGTGTCCGTTCTCGATTATATGCCTTTACAATGTTCCCTCCAGGAGTTTTTACCTCCGTCACACCAATCTCATGCCATTCTGATTTGCACTGCATACAATTAACTCTGTTTTCTTTCGGTTTTGTAAGGTTATACGTCGACGGAAAAGTCATAGCATACATATTCGGTGTTCTATCTGTTAAGTCCCATAAAAACAATGCTGTTTCATGTGAGAAAATTCCTTTTTTAAACCTGCTCTGCAAATTAAAAAGCTCATCATCCCACACTTCAGGCAAGATATATACACCACGTGCTGATTTTTCCAACATCCCTTTTTCTACAAGGTATTTTAAATTTCCACGAGAAATCCCAGCAGCAACAACCATTGCAGTAGTTACTACACTATTATTATCTTTTGCCATTTTCATAATATCATCTGTTGCTCCCATTAAACTACCTCCTCTTTTCTTTTATGCTTATAATTGTATGATTCACAAGCACAAAAGTCAATACCCAACAAAAATATTGCTATTCATTCTGATTTATTTTCTACCATTCAGCGCCAACAATCATAAAAAACTTCATCATTTTATCCTTTATTTGCCTTCCTTAATTTTGTAGCGATCCCGCTTCTACACCGATTTCAACACTGTACTTCGACTTCATATTTTTGTTACTCAAGCAAACTACCATCTAAACGTGAAATAATTAGGCTATTATCTATCATCAATTTCATTACTTTCAAATAGATACCATTTTTAAAATAATCCATAGATAAGTTTTCTATATTATCATCACTAATAAATGCTCAGCAGAATTATTAAATAAATCTTTTTGGATTTTTCCACACTATGTAATTGACAGAAAAAACCCACAACTTCTTTGAGATAAAATACCGAATAAATCGTCTTTATTGTATCTTGTACAATATCAAACACTTTGTTAGATGCACATTGAGGCTTGTATATATTTCATTTGTTTTAATCCTCCAACCTGTGTTATTTGTTTTTTAGTAAACTCCTCTACAATGGTATTTTTACAAATATGGCATACCCCCTCAATAAGAATCGCTTTTCCCCATTCGCTTTTATTTCCAATTTAAAAGTTTACCATATATTTTTCTTTTTAATATCATAATATTATTCGCCTTATTTTATTATATGCACATTTAATAATGTTTGTTTATAAGACAATACCCACATATAGACTGAAGTCGTTTATTAAGAGATAAAAAAACAAGAATTACAACTTGCATTCTTGTACTTATCCGAAAATCCTTATTCTACGGACTTTCAGCCTATGTCCTTGTATCAATCACGCTACTGTTTTCTCATAACCTTCTGACGATAGCACACACCCCTCAACCCCCGTGGTTACTGGCTTTTCGCTTAGTGGGTGCATTTTTTCTGTCCTTGTATTGCGTATTTGATACATTTTTTTCAGGCTGTTTTTCCGTCTTTTTATGTACTTCTAAAATTATGCACAGCCATTGTTACATTGTATTAAAGTGGACTCTTTTTCCTCTGTTGCCGTTCCAAACATGATACAATTAACGGCACATCTTTTAACGATGAGCAAGTCATAAACTGTTGTTTATCACTCTATTTCTTTTCCTCTGCAGATAAAGTATCCCTCCTGTATAGCTGCTAAAGTTGCTATGGAACAAGTAAAGCCAATTGCTATTGACAATATTTTCCATGAAACAATGCCGATACCAAAAGGCAATAAAAACAGCATAGTACCTGTAACTTTGTTCATCGCCATACGCACAGAAATCAACTTATGAAATATCACAAGGATCAATATTAGATTTGAGAGTTTGATGAAAGCAATAATCGCAATCCAAATCAACTGCCATTTTGGCACATATAGGGATGCCAAAATATTTGACAAAACCGCCATAACAAATACAAAATCAGCAATCGTATCAAGTTTTGCTCCAAATGATGAGTTTAGGTTGAGTTTTCTTGCTACCAAGCCATCAATCATATCTGTGAAAGCACCAAGAATATAAAATACGTAGAACCCTACAGAAAAGGCGGAGTAAAACAATATGCATACCGCAAATACGATACGGCTTGCTGTAACAGCATCTGCTACATTCAGTTTATGTTTCACCCCAAGCACCTCCACAACTTCTAATTCAACCGCTTGCCTTCTTTTTCGGCTACCCCGCCAGCCAAAGATAAAGTTCATCCAACGGAACAGCTTTCTTGCCTATCCGGAAATCCGACTTTATTTACTTAGCCTGCGGATATGGATAAGTTTCAGCACATCGCTGTATAACGCATCGGAAGTTTTCAAATCAATCATCATCCACCTCTGCCCATTTCCTTCTTTTGTCTCGGCATATATCTTCTGAAGCTCACCAGACATTTGAGGCAGCAGATTTTCTGTTGTCTCCTTCTCTTTAGCGCTGACAACCACCAATACAGTAAAATAGTTTTCTTTTGGATAGACCGTGCATAATGACTTCCCGGCTTTTTTGAATTTTATGTTCCATCCCCGCAGCCAGACATCCTTACTGTATTCTATCTTGCAAAGCGCCTTGTATTCCTTCTCCAAATGCCTGCACAACTCGGTGAACAATGGATTGTTTATGTAGGCACCCATTTCTTCTATATTGGGCTTGTGATTCATGTCTTTGATATCAATCATTCCTGCTTCCTCCTGAATAAATGCATATTTTCTTTACTCGCTGCCATCTTATTTTCCATCGGGACTTACAATTCTTTAGCATAGAAGCGCGCGCCCTTTTTGGGGTGCGCTCCTTTCACCAAATCCCGGCCTGACATCAACTTTATACAACAGCCGTTCTGTTTACCTTTCAGACGCTCCGATTGCTGTCAATAATCCTGCACACTCCCACTATGCCAGCATTCCTATGCACTCACCAAGCCAAAATCGAATAATAAGTCATAGGGCAGATTTCAAAATCCCATCAATGCATCATGGAAATCTCGCCCTATTTTTCAAATTTACCGGTCACTCTTGTTACAAGCTGACTTTCAATAAATGCCCGTTTTATCGGCTTTTTCATCACTTTTACTTCTCTTTTCGGGTCATTAAACAGACGCACTCCACATGTTTTGAGAGGTATAGATAGCTGTCAAAAATGAATAGCTTAAATATTTTTAAAAGATTCTTATCTGAGGAAATATGTCCACCGAGTAATTATATATGTGGAAACATATCAATTTCTTGTCTACTCTATCACTGAAAACAATAAGAAGTTTAGAATTTTGAATAATACATTTTTTCTATCAAACAATATAGTTTCCTATACTTTGCAATTTGATATACATTAAAAAAATATAGCTCTGATTAATCTTCTAATAGCTACGATACTATTATAGATTGAACCAACACTTTTATACTCGTGGTCTAATGCTAACAAAGAATAATTGGGCAGTACCATATTGTTTCGATGACATTTTTTGAGCATATTGTGAGTAGATAATTAGTTTGATTTTTGTTTTCTCTTTTATCGTGATTGAGAATTGAAAGAACATTGATTGAGCAAAACCTTTTAAATAGATAAAGGAAACCTTAATTGAAGGTTCAAACTAAGAGTCAGTAGCCAACGTTAATAATTCATGACTTCCAGGAAGAGTTCTAAAACATTCACAATATAATTTTATAATGCTCGAACCAATTGAAACTATCACAACAATTAATGTTACTAATTCAACAAATGGATAACTGTCCACTTCCTCTTTCAGTTAAATTTAGTTACTGATATATTTCAAAATATACCCAGACTACGGTAACAAAAAAAACAGTATTTTGATTAGCCATTGTACTGATACCACCAAAACCTTGCTGTATCCAAAATAATAATTACCCTATCATATAATATATCCGAGAGGCTCTCCATCCCTCTTTGATCAGTATTGCTGCGATATTTACAGCAGTTGATATAAACAGCCAGTCGTTTACAAACTAATAATAATGAAAATAGAAACCGCTAATCTAGGTGTAAGAATAGCAGTATCAAAAAAAATCAACCACTGAAGACTGAAGGCCGCTAATAAATGACAGATTTATAAGTTGAACAAACACAAATTCGATAATCCAATAGATATCCATTGAGTATTAGATCCAGAACAGGATAATTTTAGATTATCATAAAC
>SAAR01000904.1 GCA_009916335.1 Erysipelotrichia bacterium
GCCATGGAAGACGGTGAAACGTTCTTTGGTAGTCAGGTGGTGAATGACTTGAGTAAGTTTAAAGAAATGAGCCAGGCGATTATTGCTAATCGGTATGATAGTAGTTTAGATGATGTGAAGCAAAAAGTCTACACGAGAGATATTTTTCAAAGAGACTAACAATAAAATTACCATTAGGTCAATTTTCAAAGATAAAACATTGATGATAACTGGTGTACTAGTAGCTTCGGTAATGCAGTGTTGAATAGATTCTTTTGTCTTGATATCGGTGAGATTCGTGTTTTTTCTCATGAGAGAAGAAGTAGAGCGAGATGTGTCTGAGTATCATGTGACATATTTTGGGCTTGCAAACAAAATGATGTATGTAGCTTTCAATTTCTGCAAGAACGAAAAGCCTAGCGTTGACTGATCTTCTATGCTGCAGCTCTCAAGTCTGGTACTGTTATGTTGATTCATCGTTAGACTACAAAATCCGAAATTATGGTCATAATTCGATGTGTGTTTTGGAACATATTTATGATTATGAGAGGAGTGTTGTGAATGAAGTGTTAATGAAGTCGAATGGAGAAAATTTCGTAATCTAATTGAGAAAAGTCAGTGGCGCTTTCTTTGATTCCTTGAATCTGGTACAATCATCTTTGAACGAAAGACGGAACTGGGGTACCACTTTTGGCCGAAGATAGTATGAGATTGCGACTTTTTGTGAGGTATATGAGGAATCTGTCGAGAAACTAAAGGCCTTATTGATGGCGTAAATAATATTTTAGAATGCTATATGTTAATTCATTTTTGAGCATTTTATGCAGTGGCGGAATTTTATATGGTTGATTTTGAGGATTTCTGTGCTTTGTGTTTGAAAAAAAATATCTATAATGATGAAGAAACGCCCGTTGGACTGTATTAGGCATAGATAAGGAGTGTATAGGTGAGACTATGATAATGGCTCCTGCTGCAGGATTTTATACTAATTCTGAAAAAGGGGAAAATTAGGTACATCTTGCACATACTTTAAATAAAGATAATTTGAAAAGATCTTTGTTCATTTTGGAGGAAGCATTAAATGAATGTAATAAATAGGTAGTATAATATCTCTACTGTTTTCGTTAGCTCAGATGAAACGTAAGTTTGTAGTTTGATGCTGCTTGGTGGAACAATAATGAAAAATGAAATTATGAAGAAAATAGGATTAGCAACATTTTTTTATGATGACAATTTTGGGACATGTCTTCAGGCGTTTGGTCTTCAGTATTCCAT
>SAAR01000905.1 GCA_009916335.1 Erysipelotrichia bacterium
CGCATGAATCCGACCTGAACCGGAACATGATACTGATCTGTTATCTCGGCAAGTTCATCCGCATTATCTGTATGCGTAATACCTAAAACGTTCCGTGGCATTTTTGCTATCTGACTCTCTGTGAGCCCTACTATTACGATACATTCATCAGCTTTAATCTTTTCAGCCAATAAAATTAAATCACTCAATCCCTTTTGCTCTGCCCAAACAGATGCAACCGCTAAAATGATAAATACATCGTTAGGAATACTAATCAAATATTTTGATCTTAACTTCCGTGGGAAAAAAACTTTAGTATTGACGCCATTATATATCGTTTTAATCGGATATGCACCCAGATATGATTTCTTTGCTGTATCATTTAACCATTGTGAAACGGTTATTATTTGACAATTCTGCAACTTTTCAATCCACTTTTTCTTATCCTTCAAGCATTTTTTTGTTCTATCTAAAAAATAACTTTTGGGATATATTTTTAATTGAGGACAGTTTCCGCACTCAAGTAACCATTTATCACACTTTACATCATAGAAGTGTGGGCATTTGCCGGTAAAAAGCCAACAATCATGCAATGTAATTACGACTTTACCGTTATATGTTGATAAAAATCTAAACAGTAAAGGCAGACATAAGTAATTTCCATGAATGTTGTGTAAATGTATAATATCTGGTTTAATACCTTTAGTCCATTTCACCAACTGTATGGTTTTAATCCAAGAAAAATATCCCTGTAATCCGCTCAGTTTCGATAATCTATCGTGTAAATGTGATAAAAAATAGTTGCTAAGTTTAAGGCAGTTATCCTTGTTGATTCTTCCAATACCATAGGCCATATAACTTTCTTGATTGTCCTTTTCCAAAGCTGTATCAATACTTTGCATTATTGTGCCTGTGCTTCCTCTACATGAACAATTGATTTGAAGTATTTTCATCTTTTCACCGTTTTCTATCTGCTACATTCATATTTTCAAAACCACAAGCCAAATAAATCATGCCTGGGCATAACATGAAAACGAACGCCATCAATGTCATATCTACAAAAGGATTTAAGAAAGCAAGAATGAGTACCATTGTAAGAAGTATATGTACATATTTCTTTTCAAATGCAACTTTAAAAGCGCTAACGCTTTTTACTAAATAAACTATATACGTAACTCCAAATAATCCAATATATGAAAGTGTATCTAATATTTGTGAATGCTTACCAGATACTCCTGCTCCATAAAAGATATTATTTAAGAACCCTTCTAT
>SAAR01000906.1 GCA_009916335.1 Erysipelotrichia bacterium
AATAAAGAACGTTCCTTCGGACATAAAGAAGGAGCTAAAAATGTACGAACCATCACAAAACACGCTTCATCAATGGGGATCAAATACTTAACGCTCTATGCTTTTAGTACAGAAAACTGGAATCGACCAAAAGCAGAAGTAAGTATTTTAATGAAACTTCTCTCAGAATTTTTGAAAACAGAAATCACAATGCTTTTAGAATACAATATTCGATTTGATGTCATTGGTGATATAAGTCAATTTTCAGCCACTTTGCAAAAATCAATTACAAAAACGAAATTAGCTACTGCTCATTGTACAGGCATGACACAAATTATTGCTATCAATTATGGTGCACAGGATGAAATCATACGAGCTGCAAAGAAAATTTCCGAATTCAACTCTCATTCAACGATAATCGATCATACTTTATTTGAACAATTTCTCGATACTGCATCCATCCCACCAGTCGATCTTTTAATACGCACCGGAGGAGAGCATCGATTATCTAACTTTTTATTATGGCAATCGGCACATGCTGAACTTTTTTTTACACCAACATATTGGCCTGATTTTTCGTATCAAGAATTAGAACATATTCTAGGATCATCTGAAAAAACAACACGCTAAGCCAAATTTATTTCTCTAAAACGTCTTATTCTTTTATAGGCTATGGAGTATAATCGATAGATGTTTTGCACTACCTAGATCATTTACATGTAAGATGCAAAAGATTTATTTTGAGGAGATCTGTACCATGAAAGAGATACCACATAAAATCATCACCATCAGCCGTCAAATAGGCAGTGGGGGTGCTTATATTGGACAACAATTAGCGAAAAAACTTGATTTTAGTTATGTTGATCGCGAAATCATCACGCAAGCGGCCAAAGAGTTTTCGGTTCTTGAAGAAGATTTAGAATCACGTGATGAGAAAGTACCCTCTTTTTGGCAATCCTTCTTGCAATCTAGCATTTGCAGTCCCGATGTCTATCTGCCACCACAAGTTTTTGTTCCCACGGAAGAGGCAATTTTTAGAGTTGAATCTGAAATTATTAAAGGTATCGCCAAAGAGCGTTCTGCCATTATTATTGGAAGATGCGGCTCACATATTTTGCGGGATACTCCAAACCATATCAGTATTTTTTTACATGCAGAGAGTGAATTTCGTCAAAAACGTATTAAAGAGCTCTACCATCTTTCCAACACTGAAGCGCACAAAATGCTTGAGCAAAGCGATGACGAACGCGCCCGTTACCATCAATTACTC
>SAAR01000907.1 GCA_009916335.1 Erysipelotrichia bacterium
AAAATATCACTTTCATTAGGAAACTCGGAAATCCCCTCAGCAATTTCAGTAATAATAGAACACAGCATTGTATTACGAGCATCATAGGTCTTGCCAAGTTTATCAGAATCAAGGTTTACTTCGGAAAACAATCCTCGAAACGTACTATCAAAAGATTCATTTTCTATGAACTTAAAACCTGCTTGTAAAGTCTTTAAAAGGCTTTTATTTTGTGTACGAGCTAACTCATAAATATTGCTCCAAAGATAATGTGGCTTGATAACAAAATGAACTTTTCTGCGCATTTGTTTTTCAAAAGTAGTTACTTGATCTAAATTGTTACTATACCAAAGCACGAGTGGTGTTAACTTTTTAGATTCTAAAAATGCTAAATGATCATCAGTCATCATCTCTTTTGTCTTTTCTTCCAATTGTTGTTTGGAGAAATAATTCTCCACTTGTTCTTTTAGCATGTTAATTTTCTCATCTTGATTGTAAGTAGCATAGATGCTTTTTATTTCCTCTTCACATTGCGTATAATCACTACCAAGTTCTTTCTTAACGGCTTCCTCATAATTATCAGAAAGATAACGCAAGAAAAGGAATGATAGCATATAATCACGAAAGTCGTCAGCGTTCATTGCACCGCGCAGTTTGTCAGCAATCCCCCAAAGGGTTGCACCTAATTGTTTTTGTTGTGTATCATTCATTCTTGTTCCTCCTGAATTAGACCTTCTTCAAACAGTTTTGCATTAAACTTATAATCAACTAAAAAATCATTTAATATGTTTTTAAAGTGCTCTTTGTTTTCTTCAACCATTTCTTTAGGGTCAAATAATGAATAATTTCCATGGCTTAAAAGATTTATTATTCTTGTATAAACAGCATTATCTTCATCTGTTCCTTTTTTTATACAGGAAGAAAAATTTGCAAAGCCATGAAAAGAAGCTGTTTTTTCCAGGATGTTCCTGAGAATATTAAAGTGATAAGTAAATAATTCCCCTGAATCGGATGCTTTTTTTAACTCCATTAATAATGCAACATGATGAAAAAATGGTGTTTTTCTGGTATCTTTAAGTATATACGTTCCATTCTTGTTGTCATTTTGAAAAAATAATTGCTCGGCATTATTTATTTCATTACATAAAACATTAAAAAACAATGTATGATGAGATGAAACAACTACTTTAATATCATTTTCGCTAATTAATTGTGCCAAATGACTTGCAACAGCAATAACATTGTTATCATCCAAGGAAGATATAGGAT
>SAAR01000908.1 GCA_009916335.1 Erysipelotrichia bacterium
TTCTTGAGCTTCTTGATAGATCTTCTTTACTTTCATTTTTATGCATATCTAACCTTTTTTAAAATGTGTTCATGATCTACAGTTAGCGCATTGGTAAAATAAGTCAAGGCAGTGTCGAAATTTATAAATAAGAGAGGTGGAGCAGATTGCTAATTAGGTAATCTGCTCTGGGTAAAAATAGGGTTCATATTAAATTCATTATGACAGTGAGGAGGGGCGGAGGTTACAATCTACGTTTTATTGGCATTAAAGAGATTGTTTGTTTCATAATTTCGCTAAGTTTCTTTCTCTCATGTTCTGCTATATATTTACAAATCTCATCATGTCGAATATGCTGTTCCAGTTGTTTTTTATCTATTTTGATGTCATTGCGGATAAACCATTTAATGGTTTCAATGTCCCCGCGTAAATCATAACCTCGCAGTACAATATGGCGAAAATGTGTGTTGCTGATATCTGTCTTCTTCTTTAGTTCACTGAAGAAAGAGCTCATTTCATTTTCATTGGCACTTAGATAAACCTGGCAGTTATCAGAGATAGTAAAGTTAAGGTTTTTCTTCTGAAGCAAATCCATTATCTGCAGACTTTCGCTGTTGAGGTAGTTGAAAATTACTGGACTGCTATCCTTCATACTAATATGACGAATGAGCATTTTGGCTTTGAAATCGCCTAATGAATAGCAAATTTCAAAAATACCGTGACCCTGGTTATCTCTGTGGTTTATATCGCAACCGGCCTGAACCATCAAATCAAAGATAGAGTGATTTTTTACGTAAAAAAGTATTGTTCTTCCGCATTTATCCACATTGTTGACATTAATTCCAGCATTGATCAGGGTTTTGCAACAGGATATATTATCAGCTAACGAGCATAAACAGGTTTGGCCGAGACCATTTTTGTGGTGTATATCTACGCCGGAATCAATCAATTTTTTCAGTATGTGAGGATTTCGCTGGTTAAACAAAACATTGTGACCATAGTTGTCAGCATGGTTAAAATCTATTCCTGCTTTAACCAGAGTGTCAATCATTCTTGGGTTTTTACAGTAAAACAGTATATTTCTTCCAAACGAATCCAGTGTATTAATATCGGAGCCTGCATTAATGCAAGCCTGAATGTCTTTTGGAGTTTTACAAGAGAGTAATGCATTTATTGCGTTGTTATTCATAATTTTTCCTTCTGTAAGCGTCTACCGAGGCAGACTACCTGTTTTTCTATAAACAGAGATTAAGAAAAAATTGTCTTTCT
>SAAR01000909.1 GCA_009916335.1 Erysipelotrichia bacterium
ACGTTAAAGCGGCTGAATCTAACATCCGTGACGTTGACTTTGCTGCTGAGTCAGCTAACTTCTCTAAATTTAACATTCTTGCACAGTCAGGAAGTTATGCGATGAGTCAAGCGAACTCTGTACAACAAAACGTTCTTAAACTACTTCAATAGTTTGAGATTTATACTAAGGCTGCTTTTAAGCAGCCTTAGCTATGATTTACTGAGAAAGATATTCTCTCAACTTTTGATCATACGTACTCACAACTTTTTCAACTTCATCTAAAACGAGTTTATCTAACTCTTTAAGATATTTTTTGGAGTCTTTCATACTCTTGGTATTGCATGTATCAAAGATAAAACTCAATGTAATTTTGAAATATTCAAATAAAATTTCTCCCAAGTCACTTCTTGTATCTCTCTCCATTTCACTGATATCTTGCACAAAAGGGATAAGTTTCCTAAAAAGGTAGTTCTCTGACTCTTTTGGAATAATAAGACGTAAATTCTTTATTTTTTGTAGGATGTGAGTTGTGTTCTCAAGTTGTTTTTGAATATAACATCTATCCATTGCTCTAAATTCACATGAGCTATGAGTTTTTAAAAATGTAGATATTTCCTGAAAGAGCGCCATTTTATTGATACGAGGTCTTTGATTATCTTCAAAATCGTTTACATGTAAAGGAATTGTTCCCTCAAGATAAGCACCATTCGAAAGATTGTAGATCATTTGGTGATCTTGCTTATAGCGAAGGATCGCTTTGTGAAATTGTGTGAGTGAAAGTCTAAAGTTTGGCTTCGAAGGAACAATGTCTAAAAAATTGCCTTTGACATAGCATAGTGAGCCCTGAAATTCAACACTACTTTGTTGCTTGTTGTTTACGATATGTTTACTTGCAATATGTAAATCGATATGATCTTTCATGGTATCTGGATCTAATGCTAAATCAACACCTAAAATATAAACCTCTTTGGCTCCTAAAATGAGCGGTAAGATAGTGGCGTATTCGCCGATGCTAGGAAGTGTAAAAAAGCCATGATTGACTTTAAAAGAAGTGGCTTCTTCAATAAAAACGATAGGGATGTTTGAAAGTTTTTCAATGACTTTTGGATGTACACTGGAACCAAAAATAAATGTTGAGTGCTGAAATTTAGCTAAATTTATACCTTCTATGAGATTGAGAGAAATTTCTTGAGGATCGATATGCACAATGATATCAGGCATAATGTTGTGATGAAGAAGATGTTTACAAGCTGAGAGTACAGCTA